>JBJFGC010000095.1:0-4743 GCA_051892315.1 Eubacteriales bacterium | reverse complement strand
GCGAGAGCTTCACGGAGTTCGTAGGTATCACGTTTCAGACCTTTGAGAGCATCTTCAGCTGCGGACGTATCTATGGTGACTTCTACTTCGTTGTTGTCCAGTTTGACGAGTTCTTCGTTGAAGAATTCCACGGCTTTTTTGCTGTCGTCAACGGTACGTTTGAGTTCGTCAACAGCGGCTTTATGGTTTTCGGTTCTTTCGCGGGTTTCTTCCAGTGCTGTTGCAAGTTTTACCGTTTCATCATCAAACAGGATTGTGGCACTGGTAATGAGGTCAAGCGCAGATGTTGTGAGGTCACTTGCACCGAAAATGCCCATCAGTGCTTTTTGTGTGTCAGACAGAGAGTTATACAGCGCATACTGTAATTTCTGTTCCTCATGTGTTGATTTCGAGAGTTCCTGCTCTGCTAATTTCAAATCCTTTGTTGCTTCAATCTGTGTTTTGAAGGCATCCACAAGTGCTTCCTGATTGGCAACGGTCATATAATAACGTTCCTGCTCGGCAATCAGGGCGGTTACTTCGTCTTTGGTCTGCGTGATGTACTGGCTGTCAAATTCGATGGTGATAATACCCATGTCATTGATACCCTGTACAAGTGACTGAAGCTCTGCGGCCTGTGTTGCGGTACGTTCTTCAACTGGTATCGCATTGATGGAAAACGCCTGATTTACAAGTTCTTTAAGAACGGTAAATTTGCTCTGTGCTTCTTCAACATTCGCATAGATGGTGTCAAGATTTGCGTGGAGTTCAATTGCCGCATCAAGTCTGATTTTGGAGAGTTCCAATTCCTCACGGCAGTATCTTCCGAGTTCGCTCTCGATATATTCCTTTTTGAGGGATTCTTTACGCCCGATCTCCAGATTTACAAGAGCAACGGCAAGAGCTGCGCCGATGCCGACAGTCCAGCCGAGCGCACCGGTTCCGAATTGCAGAAGAGCTGCACCGATACCGAGAGCAGAACCTATGCCGGCTTTCAGATAATCCATTACATCGGTACTGCCGGAGCCGATTTCCCGGAAACCTTCGGCGGCAATGCTGAACCCTGTGACAGCCAGAGTAATTGCGAACGGGGTTTTGTAGCATTCAAAGTTGTTTTTCAGATTTTTCACTCCGTCGAGGAAAGTTGTACTGAGTTTCCACAAGAGAAGTGCGCCGCCGATCTGACCGGCAAGGCTGAGGATATCTGCCATATCAATATTGATATTTTCAACAAAACCGGAAATGCCGAATTCATCAAGCCAACCTTTGACAGATCCCAGACCTTTATCAATCTTTTCGATAAATCCCTTTGCTTTCCCGAATCCTTCTGCCAGTTTGTCTGCGAGAGTTGCTATTTTCGGGTCAATTTCGTTTATAGAAACTTCCTCGAACATGGAGCCGAAGTCAGGCGTATTGATGGAAGCCGAACCGCCGTTCTGCGACTGAATCACGTTCAGCTCATCAAACCCGGCAAGCAGATTCCTGACCGCTTCTGCGGATTCGGTCGTTGCTTCCGCGTATTCCGTTTGGGTTTTGACTGCCTTTGTCCATGTGGACGCACCGGACAACTTTGCAATCAGCTGATTGATTTTGTTCACGAATTCAACCACTTTGTCTGTGATGGATTCGAGAACCGGAGCAAATATATTGGCAAGCGGAGCGATTGCCGCGCCGATGGAGTTCCGGAGGTATAGTAATGTGCTTGCGATCCTGTCCATGCTTCCGGCAAATTCACCGTTCAGAGCCTTGCTGTATTGGTAGAGGTTGTCCGTTCCTGCCTTTACAGAATCCGTCACGGCTGATACGGCGGCGAAGGCTGCACCAAAGATGATAGTAGAGCGGAGCTCGAATGCAAATTCGTTCATCTGGCGGGTGGAGCGTTTAAGGTCGGAATTTACGACCTTTGCGGAATCTCCGATATCTTCCAGACCGTATCCGGCGGCATGGCTGTTAATCCGGATTTCCTCCAATGCTTCGTTGACATCCTCCAAATGGGAATCAAGGTCGCTGAGGTATGCAAGGATGGATTCGTCTACAGTATAGCCGGGAAGCTGATTGGGGCTGTTGGCTGATCCGGCGTTTCCTGCCAAGGTCAGACCGCTTGTGGCTGCTTCGGTCATGCTGTGAATAGATGCCGCTTTCGTCGAGAGGGAAGCTGTGAGAGCATCGATCTGAGCGAGAAATACATACACATCATACAGGGCTTCCGAAATATGCTGTGCTTCTGCGGTTATTGCTCGGAATCCATCGAACACACGGGACGACGTAAGAGCCATATTGCCGAGTTCCTGATTGATTCCGGTCACTGTGTTCCGGAGTTCGTCGTGGTCAATGTCAACGGCTGCGGCGATTTTCCCCCCCTTTTTGCGGTTGAATTTGTCCGCTGCGCGTTGTGCTATCTCACCGATCCGTTCAAGTTCAGCTGCATCAACTCCCACGTTGATCTTCGGCATATCCAGTTTCAGCCCTGCCTGACTTTCAATTCCTGCAAGGTCGATGGAAATATTCTTGAATCCGTTCAAGGTTTTTTGCAGCTTTGTAAGGGCTGTATTGGCTTTCCGCGTGTCCGCTTCAACTTCTATCCGTAAGGTATCTACTGTATACTCAGCCATTTTTAATTTTCCTTTCCTGTGAATTTTTTGTTTTGTTCGTATACCCATTGATTTACACGGGATTTCAGACGGTTGTATTTTTCAATGCGTTCGCGTTCTTCCTTTGCAGCCTGGTCTTCCTCTGTAAGAGGGAAGGGCTCAGAGACGTATGGAAGCGGCTTTGGGTCTTTGGAAAACGGATGCAGGGCGGGAATCAATGCGCCGATGGCTTCGTACACATACCGACCTTGCAGCCACAACAGGAAGTTTTCATGCTTCTGCTCCTGTCTGTGTACTTCTTCGTAGTATCGGAAGGTTGCCGGGTCGCCGTACCAGAATTCGTGACACGGGACACCGACAGTCATCCAGTAAGAACACACGGAATCCGCAAAATCCGCAAACCACGGAGCATTGTCCGGAGCTTCGGAGGGTTCCGACGTTATCCGCGTGTCGCCCTCCATTTGACGTTTCCCTGCGGTTTCATGGATTCAACAGTTTCATTTACCATTGTAATGAGTGCTTCGGTCAGGCTGTTGCCGTCGTCGTCCTCGCTTGCGATTTCGTGATAGATTTCCTCACGGAGCTTGCGGGGAGTGTCAGGGTGACGGGCATTGAACGCTGCACAGAAAAGGTCTTCAGCAGCGGTCAGAATGCGATCCCCGATATTGGAGAAGCTGAAACCGTTCTTTTCCAGTCTTTTGAGGGATTCGACAGTGAAGCAAAGAGAATAGTCCTTGCCCTTGTATTCAAAATCAAGTGTAGTTTTCGGCATTGCGTATGCTCCTTTCAAAATTTAAAAGTTGTGTAATTGGTGGTGGGATAGGTTTCGACAACCGTCCATGCGGTATCGCCGGCTTCCATAGAACGGATCACGTCGACGTACATTTCCGCGAGACGTTCAAGAAGTTCCTGCTTGCGTGCCAAAGATTCGATGACGGAGAAAATTTCATCTTCGGTAAGGTCGACGTGATTGGCATAAAATGCACCTGCAAACAGCGCACAAGCAATGGTGAACGGATACTTTTCGGCTTCCTTCAGAGTGTCAAAATTGAATCCGCCCTGCTCCATCTGGCATACGGTTTCCGGCGTGAATTCGAGTTTGTATGCGGTTCCGTTATGGATAAAAGAAATGCTCTTCGACATAGTTGCCTACTTTCGTGATTTTCTGTATTTAGTGTATCTTGTCTTGTGAAATCTATATATCGTGTGCGGCGGGGATTTGTCTCTGTTCCGCACGGTATGCCGTAAACCGCGCACGTTCTTCCTTCACGTCGTCCTCCGCGTTCTTCTGTCTGCGGCTTTCCCCGACGACCGGCAGACGTACCGGACACATCCCGAGAATCCGGTCGTAGATCCGCCGGAACTCCGTTGCGGTTTCTTCTTTCATCGCCTTTACGTCCAGATTGGTTGTGAAGATGGTCGGCAGTTTGGCGCGATATCTGGCATCGACCGCACGGAATACCTGTTCCGTCACGAATTCCGTTTTGCGTTCCGCGTCGAGGTCGTCGATCACGGCGAGAGGGCATCGTGCGATCTCCTGCATAAACCACTCCCGCTGTTTGATGGGAAGGTTGGCAATCACGGCAAAACTGGTGACCAGTGCGGGAACCTGCCGCCGTTCGATCAGTGCGTTTGCAATACAGCAGGCATGGAACGTCTTTCCCGTACCCACGGAGCCGTAGAAGAGAGCCCCGCGTCCCGTCTCCTTCATGTGATCCCATTCATCGACAAAGTACCGGCAGAAGACCGACACGTCGGAATCGGGGCGTTCATCGTTCGCAAAGGTACAGTCCAGATATTTCCTGTCCGTGATTCTGCGTTCGGTCAGTTCGGCGATACGGTCACGCACACGGCGGCGTTCCTTTTCCGCTTCTTTCTCCGCTTCCTGCCGTCTCGCACAAGCACACGGTACGCCCAGCTTCCGCCCTTTCAGAAAGGCGGGAATGTTCGGGTCGGATTCATCCATCACGGTTTCCTTGCGTTCGCCGCAGACCGGACAGCAGCGGAAACCTTCGTCATCGAAAATATCGTCCGTCCGGTGATCCTTCCGGCTTGCGCTGATCGCACCGGAAAGGACGGAACCGAACGCATTTATGTTGTTGCTCAATAATACCTCCTTGTCATTCTGTTCCCGTGAAGAAGCTGTCTTCGGTATAGATTACGGCTTCACGGG
>JBJFGC010000094.1:0-4746 GCA_051892315.1 Eubacteriales bacterium | reverse complement strand
GAAAATGGGCTGTCGAGAACTCTGTCGAACTCACGTTATAGTAGAAAACTGCGCGGAGATAGCTTTTGTGAGCAAAAGCCCCGCACCTCTTCCACAAAAAGAAAACCTTCAGGATTTCTCCTGAAGGTTTTTTGGCCCGCCCTGAGGGATTTGAACCCACGGCCATCGGAATCGGAATCCGGTACTCTATCCGGGCTGAGCTAAGGGCGGGTAACCCTTACATCTTCTTTATTATAGCACAAAAGTTCCCGTTTGTAAAGGCGTATTGAAAAATTATTTTATTTTTTTGTTCTGCAGCAGAACTTCCTCGCGCGGAGGAGGAGCCGCACACCCCTCCGCGCGATTTTTCAACCATACAGAATCGTTCCGGACATCCATGGCTCCAAAGACCCTTGGGTTCCTTTTTATTGATCAAACAGTACCTCCGCTGCTGTAAAGGCCTCGTTGCCTTCGGAGACAGAGGGATCGATCCATGCGGATTCGGGAAAACGACAGTGAATCTTCTGGAATTTGGCGCACTCGGAAAAGGCGTACTCACCGACGGAGGTAATGGGGGACTTCAGTGTGATACGCTCCAGCTCGACACAGAGGCTGAACTGGTAGCTTCCGATTTCGGTGATGCCGCTGCCGAGGATGACCTTGTTCAGGCGGATGCAGTTGTTGAACGCACGCAGCCCGAGACTGGTCACTGTGTCGGGGATTTCGATGGTCTCAAGCGCATAGCAGTTGATAAACGCGCGCGGGAGGATGGTTTTCACATTTTTTCCGAAGTTGACGGTGTGCAGCAGCTCACAGTTGTAGAAGCATTGCTCGCCGATAACCTCCACACAGTCCGAAAGCGTCACGGCGGTCAGTTCCTTGCAGTTCATGAAGAAGTTGCGGTCCAGCTCGCGCACGACAACATTGTCCACAACATCCGGAACCACAAAATGCTCCCATGTGCCGCCGCGGTCCTCGTATTCATCCTTCTTGAACGACAGAACGCCGTCATCGCTGATCGAAAACCAAGGCGACCTCACGCTCGTTGTCATGTTGACCTCCTCAAGACCGGTCAGCGCCTGTGCCTTCCGGTAGTTGACCGAAGCCACTTGGGATTTTGCGTCACGGAAGTCGCCAAGGTTCGTGAAAAGAGCGATGGCTTCGTCAAATTCGCCTGCCTCCGCCAGCGAAACCGCCTTGCTGTAGCGGCTGAGCGGGAGGAAGGTCGTGAAGGTCAGGACAACCAGCGCCGCCGCCAAGCCGAGCGCAGCGAAAATGAGAATCATTTTCACGCGGTCAGACACACCGCGTTCGCGCTTTTTTTTGATTCTGACCGCTTCTTTTTCGGTTTTGTCCGCGATTTCCTTTTGACGTTCCTCAAGGTAGGACGGGGCAAGATGGAGATCCAGCCACTCGCGGGAGCAGCCGCACGCGCCGCAGGTTTCGGATTCCGCCAAATTCACCTGCCCGCAGGCGCACCGCCATGCGCCGCCATAACCGTCCGGCCGGTCTGGTTTGTATTTTGCGTCGGTTACGCCCATACACTCGAGACGGACGGCGTCGTACAAGGGGTCAGTCTGCCAGTAGATTTCCTGTTCGGGGAGAAGTTCGCCGCGCGTGCCGGTTTCGTTGCTCCACGTCCGTCCGTCGGCATAGGTAACGCTCCGGACGGTTACCGCGGCGTACACGGCCTCCTCAAAGGGGACGGTCACGGGTGCGGATTCACCGACGGTGAGGACGACATCCCGGCTTTCGCCGACGTTCTGGCGTTTCGCACCAGTGTAGGTCAGGTCGGCGGTATACGTCCGGATGGCAAACCCGCCGCAGACGGCGGAGGTGATGCGCGCGGAGATGACGCCGTTCTCGCGTACGAGACGGATCTGCCGCACCTGAACGGGACAGCCCGGAATCCATTCCTTCTGCGCGCGGTCGGAGATAATTTTTTCGTTTTCGCTCATGATGCTTCCTCGGATTCGATATGGCAATAGCGGGGATTCTCGTGCCGGGTACGTTTGGAAAAAGCACACGGCGTTCGCGCGGCGAAGCCCGATGGTTCCCAAAGTTTCTCCCGCGAATCCCTTGAATTTATCCTATTTTACCACGTCCATCCGGGGATATCAACCGTTATTTTATGAATAACGTAAGTTCGATGAGATTCGCTGCGCGAACTCCGCTTTCCCCCCGCACCCCCTTTGAAAAACAATGAACTGGATAAAGAAACAAAGTGTGTGCAAATTTTTTGCATGATTTTTAAGGCATCCTGCCCCTGTTCTTTTTTGAAAGTTTTTGAGGTGGGGTCCGGGGAGGGGCTTTTTCGGGAAAGCCCTCCCCGGCGAACTCACTTTATAAATACATCCGTGTCAGGCGAGCTTTCCGAGCGTGGCGACCGCGTCGGTGCAGATTCTCCGGCAATGCTCGTTTATGTAATAGTAGGCCGAGCTTTGGCAGAGACTGCCGAGGTTTTCGCCCGCAATATGGGATTCGCAGTCGAGGATCAGATAGTACCGACGTTTGACTTCGTCGTGGTACGCGCTGCTTTCTCCGGCGTACCCGATTTTCATAAGCCCGAGGCACGTGTCCAGCAGGTGCGGCATAGCGTCGAACGAGTAGATCACGCGTCCCCGGAAGATATATTTTCTGTACTCGGCGAGAACGCCATCATTCCCTGATTTCATACTGGTTCCGCTTTCCCTCTCTGCAAGTTTTGTGACGAACAATTCGCACCCGCCCGTTTTGGACGGGTACATTTCGATATAAATACGCCCTCTCATGCCGCGGCAGCCGCACTTTTCCCGGGCGTCCCGGAGAATGCCGCGCAAGGCTTCCTTTGTTCCGACTTCTCCGACCGCCGTGCGGTACGCCGCCATGTCCTCCGCTGTCAGCATCAACTTGATTCTGGATTCGTCAATAATGATCAGTTCCATACCCTGCTCCGTTTCACATTCTGATACACTATCATTATAATACCACCCGAGCGAAAATGGTACCCCTAAATTTCTGGAAATCCGGCCGGGCCCCCGCGCCGGAGGCTTTTCCAATTTGGACCAGAAGCCCCCGTCGTCGGCTTCCTTCCTTTCCTGCCGAAATTTGCCAAAAAGTCAGGTGAAAAACGTTTATTTTTGGAAAAAATATAGAAAGTTACAAAAGTTTCCGGAACTGAAAAAAAACGCATTGACTTTTCAAAAAACTCGTGCTATAATTACTGTAATTAAAATTAAGCTAATTTTAACTTTTTGGTCACAAACGGCGGACGGAGTCATGGTATGCGAGTGAAAAAGGATGTACTTCTGCGCGACATAGCGGGAGAACATATATTGGTTCCGACCGGCTCCGGCGCGGCGAATCTGCTGGGGATTCTGTCGCTGAACGACTGCGGCGTTTTTCTCTGGAAATTATTGAAGGAAGAAAAAACGGAGCGGCAGCTCATCGACGCGCTTCTCGAGGAATACGACGTGGAAGCAGAGAGAGCCTGCGCGGACATCCGGAACTTTATCGGGCAGCTGAAAGAAGCCGGTTTACTGGAGGAAGAAGGGGAGTGAGAAAACAATGAGCGGACAAAGCGGCGGATTCCCTTAACCTGAACCATAAAAAAAGAGAACCATTACATTTATTTACAGAGGAGGAAAAGACCTTGAAGCGATATTCATGGAAGAAGCTTGCGGCGGCAGCTCTGGCGGCCTGCATGACCGGCACGATGGCTCTGTCGGCCAGTGCGGGATGGTTTAAGACCGAAAAGGATGAAAGCTTTTACCGCGGCTGGGACAGCTATCTGAAGGAGCTTCTTGAAAAAATCGAAAACGAAACGACCACGGAAGAACCCGTGGAGGAACCGGCTCCGGAGCCGGCCGAGGACGACACCGCGTCCACGGAAGAAGAGTCCGGCTTTGACGGCGTGATGCTTCTTGTAGAAGACGACACCACCGTGGAAGAGGGAACGGAACTGCGCGCGACGACGTATGCTCTGTCGCGTGGAAATACTGGAACAACAACCTATGCTGATGACAATACCACCTTAAAGTACTTCCCGGTTACCATGTACAACTATGACGCTACTACCATCAACAACGCAACCCATCAGGTTGAAGTAGAGGGCGATTTAGGCAATACATGGAACGGTATTTACTTTAATGATGGTAATCCGGGTGCGGAAAGCTATACCTACAGCACTGGTGGCGAAGTCTCTTATACATCAACAACGGTTATATACTCCAACAATAACAATTATAACACTTACATCAACAACGGTTACTATGTGGATGTAGACGGCACCAAATATCTGGTAACAGGCCTAAGCTGTACGAGAAGCGGTAGCTGGTGGGATGGATATACCTATTCTTGGACCATCACCTATGCGGGCGGTATGGCGACCAGTTCGAAAAGTTCAATTACCCTGTACAAGGCAAGCACCGGTAGTACAGCCACTACTGCCTCTCTGTTTTATGCCGACTGGAACCATTGGGATAAGAGTTATAGTTCGCAGCAGAATAACTACGGCCAGTACACCTACAGCGGTCTGGTGGAAAGCACGCTGACCGCCAACAAAGACATCACCTTCACCAAACCGGACGGCGGCATCTTCAACTCCGACGCCACGGTGAAGGATATCTACACCGGCGTAGAAATGCCTTTCGTGTACGAAAACGGCACCTACACCTTTGACGCAAGCCAGAACGGCGTGTACTTCTATGCAGACAGCACGCAGGGCTCGACCGCGGCACAGTCCAACGGCCGCCTGTACTTCAACGAAGGAAAGCCCCAGTCCAACGG
>JBJFGC010000093.1:0-4755 GCA_051892315.1 Eubacteriales bacterium | reverse complement strand
CCAGTTTTTCAAATACAAAACTTAATTGCGATTTTTTGGTTTTTTATTGACAAGCCGAACTTTCCATGATATAATTCATGATAATAGAGCTTGTTTTCCCCTGAAAGATTGTATATTTTCACGTTTTTCTGACCGTCTCTGGACCGTCAAACGTCCGGACCGTTCCTATATCAAATTTTTCAGAAAGAAGGTACCAAGCCCCATGTTCAAAAGACGATTTGCCATTCTTCTTGCCGCACTGATGCTTGCATCTCTGCCCTCATGCTCCGGTTCCGACGGAGAATCTCCGGAAACCGGTACGAAACAGGACGCGTCCTCCGAAACCGATGCGGCCGCCCGGACCGACGCGAACGACGTCGATTTCTCGTCGATGTCCTTCATCGAACGGATCCGGCACACCACCAGCGCCATCGACGACAACCTTCCCGAAAAAAGCTATGACGGTGCGTCGTTCAAAATCTACTCTTCCAACACCAGTATGCCGGAGGAGCTGACCGGGGAAGCGCTGAACGATGCGCAGTACACGCAGAAAACCACCATTGAAGAACGCTTTGACGTCAAGGTCGAGTACATCCTCTCCGAATGGGTGAACAACTGGGACGGCTACGTCGGAGGAATGCAGGCCCTGTTCTTCGCCGGGGACTACTTTGCCGACCTCATCCAGAACTGGAACACGTCCACGGCAGGCTTTGTCACCCAAAACTTCTACACGGATCTTTCGCAGTTTTCCTGCATCGACACCTCCAAGCCGTGGTTCTTCGGAGACGAAATGGAGCTGTACTCCTATCAGGGACACATGTACGTTGCCACCGGCTTCATGAACACGGAAAACGTCTTCAACGGCATGACCGCCATTCTGTACAACAAGAACATCGGAAATCAGTACAATGTGGAAAATCTGTATGACGTGGTGCGCGGCGGCCGCTGGACCCTGGACTACGTCACTACGCTCTGTTCCGACTTTTATCACGACGTCAACGGCGACGGCAGCCGCGACGCGAACGACATCTACGGATTAAGCTACGCCTCCGCCGGAAGCTGGATGTGTACCCTCGCCACCCTCGGCGTCCCGCAGATTGACAAGGACGCGGAAGGAAATCTTTTCATGTCCGTTTACGGCAACGCGGAAAAGGCACAGTCCATCATGGATGGCATGACCAATCTGACCGTTCAGCAGGGCGCCAACGCCGTTTCCGACTGGGACCTCGACAATTTCCTGTCCGGCAACGCGCTTCTCGGCGCCTATGACCTCGGACAGCTGTCCGGCCTGCGCGATGCAGAATTCGACTACGGCGTCCTTCCGCCGTGGAAAGCCGACGAAACACAACCCGACTACTATACCTCCTATCTGCCCAACCCCTGGTCCATCCCGAACTCCTCTCCCGATCCGGAGCGCGCCGCGATTCTGATGACCGCCTACGCGGCCGAGGGGTACAAGCAGGTCATTCCGGTCTGCTATGAGAATACCATCAAAACCAAATATTCCACCGACGAAGAAAGCGGAGAAATGGTCGACCTGATGCTGAACAATGTCCGCGCCGACGGCATGTTCCTCTACGGAACCTCTTCGTACATCTACAATCTCTGGAATTACATGCGCTCCAACCAGGGCTTCGGTTCCTATTGGGCAAGCCAGCAGAAGGCCCTCGAGAGTACGTTCAACCAAACCATCGACGCCCTTGACGCAATGCTCGAGAAAGAATAAACGGAAATGGGATGGGATTTGCGGGGGAAACTTTTGTGGAACAACGGAGATTCGCTGCGCGAACTCCGCTTTCCCCCGCACCCCCTTCAAAAAGGATGTATCGACAAAGTTTGTGCAGATTTTTTGCCTGATCTGCACTGCACCTTGTTCCTTCCTTTTTTTGAAAGTTTTTGAGGAGGGGTAGTAGTTACGCTTCGCGTAACTACGGGGGAGAGGGCTTTTTTCAAAAAGCCCTCCCCGGGAACTCACATCACATAAGGAAAAATAGAAATGAGTACGTTTCGAGATTTATCTACTGAGGAAAACCAGTTCATCAAAGATATGTTCAAAAACGGGGATCGTGACGCGCTGAAATTATACGGATACTGGGCCGCGGCAGGCGCGCTCGGAAACATTTATGAGGAATATTCCCGTATTTTCGGTCTATGCCGGCTTCTCGGCGGTCTCCATATTTACGACATCGGATGCGGAGGAAACTATCAGGCGTGTCTGCTGTACCGCAGGCATGAGATGACCTATACCGGAATCGACGCATACGAATTCTTTGATTACGACCAAATGAACCGGATGTTTTCGGATTCGTGCGGAAAGCGCATCCAGTATCTCTGTGCGCATTATCCCTGCCCTCTTTCGATTCTGCCGGGCAATGCGGCCATTGCACGCAGATGGCAGTACCCTGCGAATCACAAACCGGCCCTGAAACGGTTTGCGGAGGCGATCTCCCGGGATTTTGAGCGGATCATTACCAATTTTGAGATCCAGGGCGCCAGCCGCGAGGAGATGATCCGTTTCTGGGAAGAGGCCATGCCGGGATTTCATGCGGTCCGGCTGGGAGATGAAAATCTGATCTTTGCCACGAGAATTCCGGAAGACTTTGAGAAGATGACCGCAGCGGATTACGCGTACGGAAACGCAAACTTTGCGATCCGCCCGCATTGATTTTCTTCCGTCTTTCACTTTTCACCAATCCCAAAAGGAGGATTACACCCTATGGCATCCTACTTCATCCACGGACGCGCCATCACCCTCTCGGGCGACCCCACCGCATGTACCTACGCTGTGGAAGCTGCCGGCAGTGTGTGGCAGATGTCCGAACGCCCGTACGTCCGCTTCACCGACGGCACCACCCTTCCCTTCCCCGCGCCGGAAAGCGAAGGCCCCTGCAAAACCGGAACCACGGAAGGCATCGCCGCCGTCTACTCGGATTTCGGCACGCACCGCCTGACTGTCCGCACCAAAGCGGAGCTGGAAGTTCTTACCGACGACGTGTTCTTCACCCTTCAGGTGGAAGGGGACAGCCGCTGCGAAATTGCGGCCGTCAGTTTCCCCGCGCCGTTCGATTTCGGTACCGCATACGGCGACAAACCGGACCTCACCGCCGCCAACCTCCCGGAATCCTACACCGTCCTTTCCCGGATGCAGGGGACGCTCGTTCCGGCAGGCACGCAGATTCGCATTGCCGACGGGCAGGTTTTCGAGCGCGACGGTTACATGCCCATCTTCGGTCAGGTCCGCAAAACCACGGGCTACCTCGCCATTTACGATACCCCGTACGACGTAAAATACGAACTGCGCTATCAGAACGGCGGAGAAAAGGTCGCGCCGCTGTGGATTCCCTCGCTCGGTTTCATGGCGTATCCCCGGAAAATGCTGTACCGTTTCATGGAAAACTGCAGCTACAACGATTTCGCAGCCTCCTACCGTGCGTATGTCAAGCAGCGCGGACGGCTCGTCACCCTGCGGGAAAAAATCGTCCGGAATCCGAAGGTGGAAAAGCTGCTCGGCTGTCCGGTGATTCATGCCGGCATTGCCACGCACGTCTCGCCCGATTCCAACTACTACAAACCCGATGACCCGGACTTCAACGACAACCACGTCCCGTTCCATACCCGCGCGGAACAGATTCGGGAACTGCACCGCAAAGGAGTCCGGAAGGCCTACACGCACTTTGACGGCTGGGGGCATCACGGCTACGACAATCTGCATCCCGATCCGTTCCCGCCGCACGAAGCCGCAGGGGGAGTGGAAGGAATGCGGGAGCTTGCGGACACCACAACAGGCTGCGGCTACCTTTTCGGAATTCACGACCAGTACCGCGACTACTACTACGACGCACCATCCTTTTCCTTTGACAACGCGGTCACCTACGCGGACGGCTCGCATCCGTTCTGCTCCGTCTGGTACGGCGGAAAGCACTCCTGGCTCTGCTCGTCCGTGGCCCGCGACTATGTCCGCCGGAATTACGAGACCTTCGAAAATCTCGGAATCGGTGTGGAAGCGGCGTATCTGGACGTCTTTTCCGTGGTCTGCCTGGACGAATGTTTCCACCCCGCGCACCCGGTGACCCGGGAACAGTGCGCGGCCTACCGCAGAGAATGTCTCGACCTTCTGACCGCGCGGGGGATTATCCCCAGTTCGGAAGAGGTTCTCGACTGCATCCTGCCCTCTCAGATTCTCTGCCACCATGCGCCGTACTACACCTCAAACCTCGGCGCGAGCGATGCCGAAGCGGTGGGAATCCCGATTCCGCTCCTGAATCTGGTGTACCACGACTGCGTGGTGATCCCGTGGATCGGCCGGAAGAACCAGCGGGGCGGCTGGGGCATCCCGGGCAGCGACAGCGCGTACGCCCACGCCTGGCTCAACGGCGGTCCGCTGTACCTCTCCATCACAGCGGACGAGGCGGAAATCGCGGAAGTCACGGAAGTATGCGAAAACGCGGAAAAACTCGCGCTCCAGCCCATGCTCCGCCATGAATTCCTCACCCCCGACCGCCGGATCCAGCGTACCACCTTCGCCGACGGCACCACCGTAACCGTCAATCTCGACACAGACGAAGTTCAAGTGCAATAAAAAGAAAATATAATTTGCGGGGGAAACTTTTGTGAACAAAAGCTTTCCCCCGCACCCCCTTCAAAAAACTTTAAAAAAGGAAAAAGGACAAGAAACCGTGCAAATCCAACTAAAAGTTTGCACTACATCTTGTCCATTCATTTTTTTTGAAAGTTTTTGAGGGTGGGGGTAGTTACGCGAAGCGTTACTACGGGGGA
>JBJFGC010000092.1:0-4773 GCA_051892315.1 Eubacteriales bacterium | reverse complement strand
GGATTCCCAGCCGCGCAGCTCGTTGATGATGCCGGTAAACTCCGGATTCTTCATAATTTTTTCCACCACCTGAGCGATGTCCTGAGGGGTGTCGCTATTCTCTGCCATGTCAGCCTCCGTTCTTGTAAAGTTCCGCCAGATAAGTGACCCGTTCAATGTCCGCATCCGTCACTTCGGCGAGAACGGCGCGGATTTTCCGCAGCGTTTTTTCATCAACTTTGCTCATGTTTTTGCCTGACATTTCTAAGCCGGCGCCCGACATAACGACTTTCAGCATGAGAAGCAGCTTATCGTCCGGCATTTCAAGCATTTTATCAATCATACTTTTGTTGATCATAGCCCTCTGACCTCCTTTCCTTCTTCTCTTACAGTATATTGCACAGCCGGTGTTTTGACACGCAGCGAAGGAGAAAAAGCGTCGGAAGGGGGCTGACAGTTTCAGGAAATCCTTTTTCTGACGGGTTCTACAAAATCCATTTCCGGGAGTATTTCGTATGAAAATTCTGGTTTTTTCCGACATTCACGGCAACACGGTACGCATGACCGACGCCATTCGTACTCATCTCACCCACGGAGGCGTCGATCGCGTATTTTTTCTCGGCGACGGTGTTGACGACGCCATCAAAGTCATGAAGAACTTTCCGGACCTTCCCTTCGATTACGTCTATGGCAACTGCGACGAATTTTTCCTCTCCTACGTCCAGCGGGATTTCATCGAAACAGAGCGGCTGGTCGTGGCAGGCGGTCTTCGTTTTCTGCTCGTCCATGGTCATAAACTGTTTGTAAAATCACAGTACCAGTTCGCCGCCAACTACGCCATTGATAAAAAAGCGGACGTTCTCCTGTTCGGCCACACGCACCAGAAGGAGGACGTCATGGTGGACGGTGACCGCGGCGGCCGGGTCCGTCTCATCAATCCCGGTTCCTGTGGTCCCTGCTACGATCCCTCCTACGCTGTCCTGAACATCGTCAACCGCCAGCTCGTCTGCGGCTTCGGCGAGGGATAAACCAATCCCATAAAGTAGGCGGGGGAACTTTTGTTCACAAAAGTTCCCCCGCATCTTCGTCAAAACTTTCATCGGGAAAAGGTTTCTTCATTTCCTCTTTTTCTTCAACACGATCGAGAGGACAGTGATAGCAACGAGAGCGGCGCCGGAAACAGCGATCAGAATAAGAAAGATTTTCATGGGATCGCTGCTGGAAGGGGAAGTCATGACATGTTTGGCAATTTCCTCGCGTTCGGTCAGCAGGACCTGCAGCTTTTCCGATTCGGCGGCGGACTCGAGCGCGAGGGCTTCGGCTTCCTCGTCTGAGACCGGATGACCATACAGCTCGATTTCACCAACATCTCCGTGGGTCTGCTGGTTGACGTAACGGAACATCGTATAGCCTTCCTCCGAACATTCGATACGGCTGCCGGTGTAGCAGTAATACTTCCATTCGGACGCCTCACGGCTGCTTACCCAAAGGGTGTCCCACTCCTGTCCGTCGTTGGAACCCTGAATTTCCGCACCATAAAACCGGTTGAGCCATCCTTCGCGGGGCAGAATCCGGATTTCCGTGATGACATACGGCTCCTCTGTCTCAATACCGGTGAAACAGGAGGTGGTAGCGGCAGTCTGCGGGTCGAAATAGGAATATGGGTCTCCGTCCCACGCCTTAGCATACGTGTCGAACGAGCCGCCGGAATAAGAGGGAGTGCCGAACAGAGTCCCCTCAATCAGCTCACCGTCCTCCGGCTGATAACAGCCGAAGTCCATGCTCGCCGGATAGGCTGCATAGGCAGTCACACTGGCAGCGGCACAGAGAAGAAAAACCAGTGCGAAAAAACGTCGAATGTATTTTTTCAATGTCTCGTAACTCCTGTCTTTACTATGACTTTATTATAACATATCAAAAAAAGTTTTTCAATAGTTAATTAAAATTTCACACGATTTTCATAATTCCTTTTTCGACAAAAAACGGCACGCTTCATCAGCGTGCCGTTTTCGGAACATTGTTTTGTTCGGACTTATCTTCTTTTCTTGGAAACTGCGTAACCAGCTGCGGATACGATTGCTGCCAGAGCGGCGATCAGACCAGCGTCGAAGGTTTCAGGAGCCTTTGCTGCCGGAGCTTCAGCTGCCGGAGCTTCTACCGTTTCTTCTGCTGCCGGTTCTTCAGCTGCCGGAGCTTCTACGGTTTCTTCAGCTGCAGGAGCTTCTGCTGCGGGAGCTTCTTCAACGGCCGGTTCTTCTGCTGCCGGAGCAGCTGCGGCGGATGCAGGAGCACCAAAGAAAGCAACTTCTGCTACGTCACCGTGGGAGGTACCGTCGCTGACATAACGGAACATGGTGTAGCCGTTGGTGTCGGTGATGGTCTTGGAGATCCAGGTCTGTTCTGCATCTTCTGCGAGGCAGTCGTCTGCAGTGTAAGCTACGAGCGTAGTCCAGGTAGCGCCGCCGTCATTGGAGCCCTGAATGGTAGCGCCAGCGGTTCTCGGGAAGTTGGAAAGTCTGGGCATGACGCGCACTTCGGTCAGAGCGTACGGTTCTGCGGTCTGGATACCGGTGAAGCACTTCGGGCCAGCGGATGCCGGATCATAGAAGGTTTCCGGATCGCCGTCAAATGCGCATGCATAACCTGCGGTTTCGGAATATGCACCGCCGCCGCCGATAACAGTACCTTCGATTGCGCCGTCAGAAACAACAGCTGCCGTGCCGGTATTTTCGACATCTTCATAGAAGTTTTCGAGGTCGGAAACATAAATCACGGTAGTGTTAACCATTTCAGCCGTTACTTCGGTTGCGGGAGCGGGATTACCGTAGAGTTCGATATCCGCAAGGTCACCGTGAACACCTTCCAGGTTGATGTAACGATAATACTGATAAGAACCGGAGCCAACCCAATACGTGGAGAAGTCGGGCTGTTCAATGCCGTAATCAGAATAATATGCTACATAGTCTGCGTTGGTCTCGGGAGTGAAGCAGTGGTAGTCATAACCAGCGGGAGCTTCCGTAATGCCGGTAATATAAACGATATCCACCCAGTCGGTACCGTTGTTGGAACCCTGAATAGCAGCGCCTGCCATACGGCCCGGGAAGGATTCACGGGGCATGAGACGGATTTCCGTCAGCTCATAGGGCTGATCCAGAATCATACCGCACCAGGAATTGGTGGTTGCTTCATAGGGGTCAAAGAACGTGGAGGTATCGCCGTCAAACGCCTTAGCAGCGTTGTCCGTACCATTGGACCAGCAATGGGAAGTCCCGTTGTAGCCGGCAATGATCGTACCCTTGAGAAGCGTACCGCTGGTGCATTCTGCCCAGTCCCAGTCGAGAGAACCCGGATACATATCGCCGTAAGCGTCGCCCATGTTATCGGGGTCAATTTCCTCGATCACAACGTAGTCTACATCCTTTTCCCATGCCATCGCGGAGATGGTCATGCCTGCAAGCAGGACGGCAGAAAGGATGACGGAAAAGAGTTTTTTCATTATTGTCCTCCTTAATTTACGCATGTCAGTATTGAAAAACAGAAATCATGCGCTTACTTCGGTTAATATTGTAGCACTTTTTTAACTATTTTGCAAGATATATTGTAAATTTTCGGTAGGATAAATTTTACAATTTATTGCTTTTCGTTTTGTGCAGATTGAAACAGACGCAGAAAAAAGTCTGGAAATTATGATGTATTTTTTCCCTGAAAGCTATAATTTACAAGACTGCGGCCTTCTCATGCCCAGGACATCGTCGAGGGCTTGGGATCGCGCATGAGGGCCTCGTCCAGAACAGCAACCGCTTTGCGCAGCCCCTCGTCGATGGACATCAGGCTGTCCTCATGTTCAATGGAAAGAACGCCGTCGTAGCCGACGAGGCGAAGGTTGTCGACAAGATCCTTCCACCAGGAAACGTCATGGCCATAACCGAGGGCGCGGAAGACCCACGAACGGTTGATTTCGTCGCTGTAATGCTTGGTATCAAGAACGCCGATGCGCGCGGTATTGATTTTATCAATCTTGGTATCTTTCGCGTGGACGTGGTAAATGGCGTCGCCGAGCATACGGATTGCCGCAGCGGGTTCCATTCCCTGCCATACGAGGTGCGACGGGTCAAAGTTTGCGCCGATGGTCGGGCCGACAGCTGCACGGAGCTTGAGGAGAGACTCGGTATTGTAGCAGCAGAAGCCGGGGTGAAGCTCCAGCGCAATCTTCTTAACGCCGTGTGCATTGGCGAACGCCGTCGCTTCCTTCCAGTAAGGAATCAGCACTTCGTTCCACTGATAGTCAAGAACAGCGAGGAAATCCTCCGGCCACGGGCAGGTGACCCAGTTCGGATACTTGGCGCTGGGATGGTCGCCGGGACAGCCCGAGAAGGTAATGATGGTTTCCACGCCGGCCTTTTCCGCGAGAAGAACCGCGTTGCGGAAATCACGGTCGTACCCTGCTGCAATGGCCGGATCGGGATGGACGGCATTTCCGTGGCAGGAGAGAGCAGCCAGCTCGATGTCATACTTTTTGAACGTATTCATCCATTCTTCAAACGCCTTTTCATCGTTCAGAAGAACGTCCGGATCGGCATGTGCCTTTCCCGGATAACCGCCGCATCCGATTTCTACCGCCTCAACACCGAGACCCTTGAGAATCGACAGGGTTTCGTCCAGCGGCTTGGAACCATAAAGGTTGGCAAGAACACAAAGTTTCATAGGGATTGATCCTTTCGAAAAATAAAATGATGTGAATTCGCGGGGGAAACTTTTGTGAACAAAAGCTTTCCCCCGCACCCCCTTCAAAAA
>JBJFGC010000091.1:0-4778 GCA_051892315.1 Eubacteriales bacterium | reverse complement strand
CCCAGCGCAATGACAGCAATCAGAAGCGCTTTGCTCACACGCATCGTATCAAACATCGCTTCGGTGCAGAACACTGCAACAAGACCAAGAATACCACAAATGGCATATAAAATCTTGACCGATTCCTTCTGCGTGAATCCCATGTCGATGAGTCTGTGGTGAATATGACCGCGGTCCGGAGCGAAGGGACTTTTTCCGGACAGAATACGGCGGAAGATTGCAAACATTGTATCAAAAATCGGGAGTGCAAAAATCGCAAATGGTATGAGAAACGCCAGAACGGTATGCAGCTTGAAAACGCCGTGAACCGACATGACCGCGAGCGTATAACCAAGGAACAGCGCGCCGGTGTCTCCCATGAAAATACGCGCGGGGTTTTGATTAAACGGAAGAAAACCGAAGCAGGATCCGACCAGAATCGCGCAGATAATGGCACTCGTAAAGTCCCCCTGAAGAACAACGACCGCCAGAAGGGACAGGGACGAAATCGCCGACACGCCGCAGGCCAGACCGTCCAGACCATCAATGAAGTTGATGGCGTTGGTCAGTCCGGCAATCCAGAGAACAGTCAGGGGGGCGCTCAGTATGCCAAACTGAACGTATACACCGCCCAAATTGACGTGATCGATTACGCAGCCGTTGAAGACCGCGAAAATGGCAACTCCGATTTGGACGATGAGCTTGATCCACGCACGGAGGCGGTAGATGTCGTCAAGAATGCCGAGGATCACTAAAATCGCTCCGCCGATCCAGATGGTGAACAGCTCCTGGGAAAGTTCGCAGAAAATAACGGTAGTCAGCGCAAAGCTGAGATAAATGGCAAGTCCGCCGATGCGCGGGATGGGCTTTTTATGAATGCGGCGATTATCGAGCGGAACGTCAACAGCGCCGATTTTAAAGGCTATGACACGAACCACCGGGGTCATGGTGTAGGCAAGCAATGCTGCACAGACGACCGCGACAATTCCATAAAGCAGTGGATTCTGATTCATGATTTTGCACCTCCATGATGCTTAATCGTCAATAAGCTCCGTACAGTAACCGTAGCCGTACAGGCCGGGAAAAATCAGGCTGTACGACTGACCGACGCGGATTTCGCAGCCGTCGACGGTAAACGCGCGGTCGGTTTCGACCGCCTGTGCTTCGATGGTAATTTTCAAGGTGATTTTTCCATCGACCCGCGCGGTGGTTTCCCGTCCATTTTCGTAATCGAAGGTAACTTTTTCATACGGGACCGACTGAATGCCGCTGACGACACCAATTTTTTTGCGTTCCACGGCGTCCTCCACCAACTGACCTTTTTCGACGGCGTCCACAAGCTGCTCGTCGATGTTCTGAATCTCAACCACATACCGAATGGTGGTATAATTGACCTCCGTCTGAGTTCCACGTTCACTGAAAACAAACACGTACAGGAGGACAAAGACGACGGCGGCAAGAATGAGGAGGATGAGCACATCCATCGCATTAAAGCGCAGTTTTCGCTTGCTCATTTTTTCTTTTCCTTTCCTTTCTTCGATGTCTCACGGGGGACTGGATCCGGACGCCGTTTTTTCCGTTCGGTTTCCAGGCGGAAGTCGGCGCACGAGGAGTCGGACGTATTTTCATAGGAAATACGCATCTGACGCATACCGTTTCGCGCATACGCCGAGGCCAGGCCGCAGACGAGCCAGAACATCAGGTACAAACGGTAATTATACCATGCGTAGTCCGTCATTCCCTGCACGAGAACGGCAAAGACGCCGCAGAGGGGAGCCGCGGTTGAGAGGCGAAGCTGCGTTTTGCTGCGCATCATTTCGTGTGCGGTATCCAGTCCCTCGCTGAGGTTCCGGCGAAGCATCCCGCCCGACAGATCGGGAGAAGCAAGCTCGCTTTCGCCGGAAAGTTTTGCGAAAAGCGTAAAACCGGACTGGTACAGGAGAAACAGGAACACAAGGAAGACCGCAATTCCGGCCAAACCGAGCTCAAGCCAAATCTGCAGGTAAAGATTATGGGAATGCGGCGCGGCTTCCACCCCGAGATACGCATACATGGGATACAGGCGATCCCACGCACCTTCGCCGATGCCAATGCCGGTCACGAAATTGTCTTCAATCATATGGGTGGCCGCACGCCAGATATACACGCGGTAGGAGGTGGACGAGTCGGTCATATTGCCGATGCTGGTAAAGCGGGACAGGATGGATGCCGGCAGAACGTAGGGCAGCAGCGGGAGAGCGGCCACGCCGGCGAGGACAATCCACACGGAGCGGCGGTGCCACATGAAAAGGAACAGGAGGGCAGCAAAAATCAGTCCGAGCCACGCGCCGCGGCTCCACGTAAGGATCAGGCACGCTCCCATGAGGCTGATGCAGAAGAAAGCGGACAATTTCCGCAGTCCCTCTCCGCGTCCGACAAACATTCCGACGGCGATGGGCAAGATGAGAATGAGGTATTCACCGAGCATATTTGGATTTTCAAGCGTAGCGACGGCCCGCCTGCCGATTGTGGAAAACATTTCATTGTCCAGCCAGGCGGACGACGAATAACCACCGCCGGTAAAGTACATGAAAAGGCCGTACAGGGAAACGAGAGATGCCGAGAGAACGCAGCCCACAGAGCAGCGCACGAGCCATTCCCGCGTAGTAATCAGTCCGACGGTCAGGAAGTAGCCGCAGAGGAAGCAGACCATCAGCAGCGCCGGCTTCAGGGACTGCTCAGACAGGGAGACCGTCCCTCCGAAAAAGGTAAGAACAGCAAAAGCCAGGACAGTCACATCCAGCGGCTCGATTCGGAAGATGCGTTTTCCGCGCAGAAGCTTGAGGCCAAAGCAGGCCGCCGTATAGACCGTGATGGCGCCGAGGAGCATCGTCGGAAAAAGCGGCATGGTGCAGAACAGGGTCAGCACGCCAATCTCCGGCCGGATGAGGACGAGATAAGCCCACAGAAGAGCGGCCATTCCGAGGAGGAGATAGACGGGAGACACAAAGTAGGTCATGGCACCGCAGATAACCCCGAGGAGAAATGGGAGGTTGAGATGTCCGCCGTCTCCTTCGGTTTGCGCGACGTCTTCCTCGGAAAATCCAGTGGCGGTCATCAAAAAGCGGCCAATGATGCTTTCCCGCAGGGCCTGCGAAAGGGTACGTTTGGACATAACAAGCGGGAGAGAGGAAAAAATCATGACGAGAGACGGAAGGATATAGGGATGATCCGTTACCGACGCGGCGTCACCGAAAAGCATGGAAGAAAGAAGCGCGGACACGGCGGTATAAATGCCAAAGGAGGAGAGAAACGTTCCGTAGACCTTCAGCCGGCATCCGAGGAGGTGCCGCATAAAGCAGGTAATGCCGCCGGCCAGAAGGCTCGACTCCATTCTCCTGCAAAGACCGTAACGCAGCTCCGCAAAATGCTGCGCCGTTTTGGATGAGCGGAACCGCGAAAAGAACGGGGCCTTCCAGTCACTCCGGTAACCGCTGAAAATATAGCCGAAAAACCCCGTTTTAATAAGATGGTAAATATAAGCACAAAAACGGTCAAGCGCATTCAAAAAGATACTTCCGCGCACAAGCCTGAGAAAAAAGTTGCTGCCGTTATCACCGCGTCCTCCAGACACTATAGCCCCTCCTTTTCCGGAACATTCTTTCTGTTCTTTTTATTATACGATATTCTTGGAAGATTTTCAACAGTAAAATATGAATTCTTCGGGCAACAATGGGAATTTTTTGTTTTGCCGGGGTAAAACTTCATGGGGCTCTGCCCAACCCCCGCTTAGAGACATCTTCGTCCAAAAATTCCCAAGCAGGATTTGCAGCAGAGCCCCAGAAACAAAATTCCGAAATTCTTCCGCCTTACAGCAAAGGTATGCCGGCATTCCTACACGCTTCTACGGTAGCCTTGTCCCATACCGACGCCTGAACCTCACCAATATGGGCGGTCTGCATCAGGAGCATGCAGAGGCGGGACTGACCGATGCCGCCGCCAATGGTAAGCGGAAGCTCATCGTTTAAGAGCATACGATGGAACGGGAGAGAGGCACGGGCCTCGCAGCCGGAAAGCTTGAGCTGGGCAGCGAGTGAGGCAGCGTCAACCCGGATGCCCATCGACGAGATTTCAAATGCACAGCCCAGAACATCGTTCCAGAGGAGAATGTCTCCATTCAAATCCCAGTCGTCGTAGTCGGGAGCACGACCATCGTGGCGAATGCCGCTTTTCAGTGTGCCGCCGATTTTTTCAAGGAAGGTCGTCGGGTGATCCTTGACGTAAAGATTTTCGCGTTCCTTCGGCGTCTTGTCAGGATAGAGGTCTTCCAGCTCCTGCGTCGTGATGAAAGAAACCTCAGGGGAAATATGGCATTCCAGAGCGGAGAACTCGTAGCGTAACGCGTTGTTTGTCGCAACGACAGCAGATACGATTTTACGGACCGTCTGATGGAGGTAGTCCGTGTTGCGCATGCTGCGGTCGATGACTTTTTCCCAGTCCCATTGATCGACGTAGACGGAGTGAAGATTGTCAAGCTCCTCCTCATCGCGGCGGATCGCGTTCATATCGGTGTACAGTCCCTTACCGACGTAAAAATTGTATCGCTTGAGCGCAAGACGTTTCCATTTTGCAAGCGACTGTACCACCTGCGCCTCCTCGCCAATGGCCGGAATGTCAAAGCCGACCGGCCGTTCGGTTCCATTGAGGTTGTCGTTCAGCCCAGAGCTTTCCTGAACGAACAACGGCGCGGATACACGACGAAGATTCAGTTCAATGGCAAGGTTCATCTGGAACGTTCGTTTGATGTAATCAATCGCACG
>JBJFGC010000090.1:0-4795 GCA_051892315.1 Eubacteriales bacterium | reverse complement strand
TGCTTTCCATGGTTGTTTTGGTCTATTTTTTCTCTTGACAAGCATACGAAAATATTGCATAATTATAGCATAATTTTTTTATATCCGGGGGATGAACATGAGAGAAATCGCGTTCACGAAAATGCACGGCATCGGGAACGATTATATTTACTTCAATTTTATGAATGACGCGGCACCCGCGGAGGGGCTGACGCCGGACGATACGCCCGCGCTGGCCGTCGAAATGTCCCGCCGGCACTTTTCCGTGGGAGCGGACGGCATCGTCTGCATCTGTCCTCCGGACGGCGACGGTGCGGACGCGAAAATGCGGATGTTCAACGCCGACGGAAGCGAGGGAAAAATGTGCGGAAACGCCATCCGCTGTGTCGGAAAGTTCCTGTATGACCGCGGCATTGCGAAAAAGGAAAAGCTCGTCATTGAAACCCTCTCCGGCCGGAAATACCTCACGCTCGCCATCGACGGCGGCATCTGCACCGGCGCGTCCGTGGACATGGGCTTCGCCGTGACCGAGCCGTCCGCCATCCCGCTGATCTACGACGGCGGCGCGTCGCCCATGATCGGCCATGAATGCATAATCGGCGGATATTTATGCAAAGCTACCGCTGTCTCCATGGGAAACCCTCACTGTGTGATCTTCACGAACGACACCCCCGCCCTGCCTGCTGATCCGTACGAGCTTGATCTCGAAAAAATCGGTCCCTCCTTTGAGAACGACGAAAAGTTTCCCGAACGCGTCAACACCGAATTTGTCCGCGCGGCATCCGCGAAGGAGCTGTGGATGCGCGTCTGGGAACGCGGCTCCGGCGAAACCTATGCCTGCGGAACGGGCGCGTGCGCGTCTGCGGCGGCGGCTGTCCTCTGCGGTTACTGTCCCGCCGGTCAGCCCATCACCGTCCACCTCCGCGGCGGCGACCTGACCATTACCGTCGCCCCCGACCGGCGCGTGACCATGCAGGGCAGTGCGTCCCTGGTCTATGACGGGGTATTCTACTGCTGACGTGAAGTCCCCGGCCCTTTCCCGATCTTTTCACCGCGGACAGGGAACAGCGTCCCCTCCACCAACTCATCCATTCAGGAGAAAAACATATGAAAATCAACGTCAACGAAAATTACAAGAACGTCTCGCAGAGCTACCTTTTTTCCGAAATCGGCCGTCGGGTACGCGAATATCAGGCGGAGCATCCGGAGAAGCGGGTCATCCGGCTGGGCATCGGAGACGTGACCCTTCCGCTGTCCCGGATGGTCGTCGACGCGATGAAGGCGGCAGCGGAGGAAATGGCAGATGCGTCCACCTTCCGCGGCTACGCACCGGAATACGGGTACGACTTTCTCCGCGAGGCCGTTGTAAAGCATTACGCACGGCGCGGCGCAGTTCTCTCCGCGGATGAGGTGTTCATCAGCGACGGTGCGAAATCCGACATCGGCAACATCGTCGATATCCTCGGCGATAACGAAATCGTCGTTCCCGACCCCGTTTATCCCGTCTACGTGGACAGCAACGTCATGTCCGGCCGGCACGTGAGCTACCTTCGCGCAACGCCCGCCAATGGTTTCCTCCCCACGCCCGACGAAATTCCGGAAAACGTGCGCGGACGCGCCGCTGTCCTCTACATGTGTTCCCCGAACAATCCCACCGGCGCGGTCTACACCCGTGACGGTCTTGCCGCGTGGGTCGCGTACGCCCGTGAAACCGGTTCCCTCCTTCTCTTTGACTCCGCGTACGAACAGTTCATCACCGATCCCGCGCTCCCCCACAGCATCTACGAAATCGAGGGAGCAAAGGAATGCGCCATCGAAATCTGCAGTCTCTCCAAAACCGCCGGCTTTACAGGCACCCGCTGCGGCTGGACCATCGTTCCGGAGGCCATCACCGCAGGCGGCATGAGTCTGAACCGGATGTGGAGCCGCCGTCAGGCCACCAAATTCAACGGTGTAGCCTACGTTGTCCAGCGTGCCGCCGAGGCCGCCCTCTCCGACGAGGGTCTCGCCCAGTGCCGTGAGGCCATCGCCTACTACATGGGCAACGCCCATCTCATCGCCGGTCTGTGCGACGAAAAGGGCATCTCCTACACCGGCGGCAAGTCCTCCCCCTACATCTGGCTGCGCTGCCCAAATGACATGAAGTCCTGGGACTTCTTCGATATGCTTTTAAACCGTGCCCAGGTCGTCGGCACCCCCGGCGCCGGCTTTGGCGCCTGCGGCGAAGGCTTCTTCCGCCTGACCTCCTTCGGCTCCCGCGAAGCCACTACCGAAGCAGTTGAAAGACTGAAGAAGATTCTGTGAGAAAGGACATTCATGTACACAAAAAATTCGATTTTTGAAGATCTTGCGCAAATGAACGCGCCGCGGGACGGCGCTGTGCTGGTTCACACGTCGCTGCGCGCGGTCGGCGAGGTCGAAGGACGGGGCGAGGGGTTTCTTGAGGCTCTCATCGAATACTTTACCGCGGACGGAGGGCTTTTGCTGATTCCCACGCACACGTGGAAGAATCTGGAAGATCTGTCCCGTCCCACGGTGGATATGGCCAGTCCGGAAACCTGCATCGGCACGCTGCCCGGCATCGCCGCCGTCCATCCGATGGCGCACCGTTCTCTTCATCCCACCCATTCCATGGCCGTCTTTGACGGGCGGACGAAGTCCGGCGAAGCGGGCCCGGCGGAGGCCTACATCGCCGGTGAGGTCATGATCGACACCTCCACCTCCCCGCGCGGCTGCTACGGACGTCTGTACGATGTGGGCGGAAAAATCCTCCTCATCGGCGTCGGTCACAACCGCGATACCTACCTCCACTCCGCGGAGGAACGCATCGGCGTCCCGAACCGTCTGTCCGCGGAAATGGCCCCCACCACCATCCGCCTCCCCTCCGGCGATCTCATTGAACGCCCCATTTATCATCACCACGCGGAGGGCATTTCCGACGTCTCCGCCCATTACCCGAAATACGAGCCCGCCTTCCGCTTCCGCGGCGCCATTACCGATGGAACGATCGGCAGCGCTCCCGCCCAGCTCTGCGACGCCCGCATCATGACCGATACCCTTCGTCTCATCCGCGAACGTTCCGGCGGCGTCGAGCTTCTCGCCGACGACGAGCCGCTTTCTCCCGCGCTTTATCAGTAAAAAACGCCCAAAATGAAGTATTGTACAAGGTCGTACGCTTCCCTGCCAGGGAAATCCGTGCGGCCTTTGTCTTTGAAAAGCTTTGCGGAAAGAAGGTGATCGGTATGTAAAATACACAAATTAAATTTGTAATTATTTAATACAAATTACAAATTAACAAAAAACCATTGACGCAGTGCAAAAAATATGATATACTTCACCATAAGGAACATGGTGCGGATAAGAAAATATCGTATACCTCCCGCACTGTCGAAAACCAAATCTTTACGATAAGGAGACCTTCCGCGATGAAAAAAATTCTCTCCCTGCTTCTCGCACTTCTGATGATTGCGCCGGCAATCGTATCCTGCTCCAACCAGACTTCCGGTGAGGAAACCTCCGGCAGCAATACCTCCGTTTCGGCAGACGAAAATACCGCTCCCGAGGAAACCGAAGCGCCCGATCCCTTTGCGGATGTCGATTTCGGCGGACGTGAATTCCGTGTCTACACCTCTGTGGATACCACCGACGCCACCAACGCCGACTCGTTTATCCGCGGCACCGGCGAAACCAACGGTGAAATCGTCAACGACGCCGTGTTTGACCGGAACATGGCCGTGAGTGAGCTTCTGAACATCACCCTCAAGTTCACGGAAGCAAGCTACACCTACAGCACCGCCGAACAGGGACTCAAGAATCTCGTTATGGCCGGCGCAGACGAGTACGATGTTATCACCAACGACCTTTTCATCCTCGCTACCCTCTCCTCCGGCAACTACCTCCGCAACGTTTACAACAGCACCGTACTGGATCTGGACCAGTCCTACTGGTATGGCGACGCAATGCGTGACCTTCAGTTCATTGAAGGCGGCATCTACCTCCTGCTCGGTGACTACTTCACCGACGCTCTCGCCTCCGCACACGCGCTGTTTGCCAACGAATCCGTTCTGGAAGACCACTTCGGCTCCACGGAATACATCAACGACATGGTATTCAGCGGAACCTGGACCATGGACAACATGACAGCCATCTGCGAATCGGTTGCGCTCGACAGCAACGGTGACGGTCAGATGACCGAAGGCGACTTCTTCGGCTTCACCTGCATCGGTACCTGGGGCTCGGCCATTCCCGCCCTCATCGGTACGGACGTTCAGTTTGTTGAACGCACCGACGGCGGCATCCAGTTCTGCTTCAACAACGAGCGCTCGGTCACCATTCTGGAAAAGCTGAATAAGATGTACTGGAACAACGGTGCGCTCACCAGCATCGCGGACTACTCCGCAGCCGGCCTGCGTCAGGTCTTTGCCAACGGGCAGACGCTGATTATGGGTTATAACCGTATCGGCGACCTTGCTAACCTCCGCGACATCGAATTCGGCGTCGGCATCCTGCCGTATCCGAAGCTCGACGAAACCCAGGAAAACTACGTCACCAGCCTGCACGACACCACCGAGGTCGGCGCGATTCTCTCGACTCTCCCGACCACAAGTGAAGAATTTGTTCACACCTGTCTGGAAGTCTTCAGCCGCGAAACCAGCCGCACCGTTATTCCTCAGTGGTACGAAAACGCGCTGAAGGTCAAGTATGTGGACGGTCAGGACGACGCGAAGATGATCGACCTCATTCACGACACCATCAGCTCTCCCTTCGCTGTCGCTTACAACAAGCACTTAAACGACTTCCACCTTGGCAGCACCTT
>JBJFGC010000089.1:0-4808 GCA_051892315.1 Eubacteriales bacterium | reverse complement strand
CTGGTGTGTTTCCGCTGCGCCATCCGAGAATAAGCAGGTCGTCCGCATGATGAAAGAAGAGCTGTTGTGGGACTGCT
This sequence comes from Eubacteriales bacterium, assembly GCA_051892315.1. GTDB lineage: Bacteria > Bacillota > Clostridia > Oscillospirales > CAG-272 > UMGS1696. The sequence goes on along the minus strand of JBJFGC010000089.1, from coordinate 4,731 downwards.
TTGCTCCTTACCGTACCAAAGACTGGTTCCGCGCCATGGAAGAAAAAGTGACTTCTTTCCTTGACTAAGTCTATTCCCGCCGCGCCGGTTTCGTTACCCCATACAGCATCAGGTTCAGGACCAGCGTGTTCGCCGCCAGCGACAGCGCGCTGTACACCACGGTTGCGGCATCCCCGAACACAACCCCCGACGCCAACACGACCGCCGCGTCCACGAACAGAAAAAGATACCCTGTTTTTATCTTCGGGACTCTCCGCTGAATCAGCCGAACCACAATGTCGGTTCCACCGGTCGTCGCACCGCAGCGGAAGATCATTCCCATCCCGACTCCGGTCAAAAGTGCGCCCATGACTGCGCAGAAATACCGATCGTCCCCTATGGGTGCGTACATAAAATGCTCGGCAAGGGAAATCATTCCTGACGACACAACCGTCGCCCAGACCGTTCCGAAGAAAAAACGCCCGCCGAAAACGAGGGAACCGACGAGAAGAAGCGGCAGATTCAGCAGAAAAATCACCGTCCCACCGTCAACGGCTTCCCAGAAGTGCGTCACCAGTACCGCGATTCCCGAAACCCCTCCGGCGGCGAGATGAGCCGGTTCCAGAAACAGCGCAAATCCGGCCGCGTACAGCGCACAGCCAAGCGTAATGACCGTATAGCGTCTTAAAACATCCATGATTTTTTTGTAAAGTCCGATTGGTCTCTCATAAAAATTCAATATCTTCATTATATACTTGAATTTCAAAAAGTATTCCATTATAATAGAGTGGAACTGTATCCTATGGAGGAAATTCCTATGAGCCATACCAAAATCGGATTTTTTGACTCGGGCGTCGGCGGCATCTCTGTCCTGTCCTATGCCCGACGCCGGCTGCCCGGAGTCGATTATCTCTATTACGCGGATGTTGACCATGTTCCATATGGCACGAAACCGCGTGACGAAATCATTCGCTATTCGGATGCTGCTGCCCATTTTCTCGCAGAACAAGGCGTTTCCGCCATCGTGGTTGCGTGCAATACTGCGACCAGCATGGCCATCGGTTATCTCCGTGAGAAATATCCCTTTCCCATTATCGGCATGGAACCGGCGGTCAAGCCTGCGGCAGCCGCGCATCACGGGGAGCGGATTTTGGTCTGCGCCACGCCGGCTACCATTGCCGGTGAAAAGCTGCATACCCTGATTGAGCATAATTACGCGTCCGACGAGCTGCCCGACCTTGTGGGACTGCCCGGTCTGGTCACGTTCGCAGAGAGGGGAATGTTCGACTGCGACGTCGTATGCGAATACCTTGAAACATGTATTGACAAAAGCAAAAACTACACCGCCGTCGTTCTCGGCTGTACCCATTTTGGCTACTTCCGCGATAGTTTCCGCTGCCTCCTCGGCGATGATGTGGACCTGATTGACGGGACGCAGGGGACGGTGAACCGCCTTCTTTCGGTTCTGGAAAACGAAACGATCGATCTTCCGTTCGACGGGCAGGGAAGCATCACATTTTTCAAGACCGGACGTCCGGTTCATGACCCCTCCACCCTTGCTTCCTACGAACGTCTTCTGACCCGCGCGGAAATTTTAAAATAATTTTTCGCCAAAACCAAACTTTTTTTCCTTTCTTTCCGTCTGTATCTGTGTAACCGGTTATGAAAGAGGCAACCCACATGAAACGAACGGAGCTTGAAACCCTGCTCACCGAAAACTATGGCGCGCTTCAGCGGTATATCAAATTCCGTATTGCGGATCGGACCGCTGCGGATGACCTGGTGCAGGACGTCTGCCTGACCGTCCTCACCCACGGCGAAACCCTGCGTCAGCCGGAATCCTTCCGTCCGTGGCTGTACCGTATCGCGCGCAACCGCCTGAACGATTTCTACCGTACTTCATCCCGCGAAATCCAGACCGACAAAATGGACTGCATCGGCGTGGGACGGTGTTCCCACGGGATGACACAGCACGAAGCCGTGGCGGAAACTCTCGCGGTGCTGCGTGACGCGGATCGGGAACTGCTCATGCTGTGCTATATGTCGGACCTCACGCAGAAGGAGGCGGCGGAACAGCTCGGCATTCCCCTCAGTACCCTGAAAACCCGCCTGACCGCCGCGCGGGAGCGTTTCCGTGATCATTATCCATATCCCAAGGAAAGGAAGAAAACGAATATGAAAAAGACAAATTTCCCCGCCTGCATCCCCGACTACACCATTACCCAGCGCGACGACGCGCCGTTTGAGGTCCTTCATGAAGCTATCATCGGCTGGGGGATCGTCCCGCGGCTCGGTGAAAAATGCGCCTGGGCGGCGTATGATTTTCCGGAAAAACGGCTTACGGAAACGGTGGAACTGGAAGTCACCGGCCGCGCTGAGGTTCACGGCATGGAAGGTGTCGAAATCCGGACCGTCGAGTCGGGCTGGGATTCCGGGCAGAACATAGTCTTTGCCGCAAAGGAAACCGAACGCCGGTTTGTCGCGCAGCTGACCGATACCCACTGCCGTCTGCTCGCCGAAAGCCACATCGAGGACGGCGTGACGAAGTATTATACCTTCCTCGACGGCGCGCCGTTTCTCGACAACTGGGGCTATGGTGAGGACAACTGCGGCTTTGAAACCCATCTGAAAGCAAGCGGAGCCATTGTCAAACAGGGGAATACCGTCACCGTCCGCGCGGAGAAGAACCAAGTCATCGACCTCTGCGGAAGGTTCGAGGTTACCATCGGAGGGAAAACCTACGATACTGTCTGCCTGATGGACATTGAAACCTACGACACGAGGGTTATGACGGAAACGTACATCGACCATCTGGGAAGAATCGTTCTCTGGCGTCGCTTCAACTGCAATGACTGGGGGTACGGCCGCATCGGTCAGCTCTGGACCGAACGTTTTCCGAACAACGAAACCGTCACCATCGGCGGCGAGACCTATGTTCACTGGTACGACTGCATTTACGACTGGATCATCAAGTAAAAAAGCGAAAACCACCGGAAAATCACCGGTGGTTTTCTGCAGACTCACGGACGGTATTCGTCCAGATCGTATTTTGTATATTCTTTTTTGGCTGACCCGGTTGAATTTTGGAAGGTTTTCCTTTTGGAAGAATCTGTCGCTTATTTTATGAAAGTCGGAAAATTGTCCATGAACATCCAAAATTCCCCAAATTTCAAAGAAGGGGGACACTGTATATTCTCACGTTTTTTGCAGACAATATCTGTGCAGGCAAATATGTTTGTAAAAGGAGAATAATGATAAATGAAAGCAACCGGAATTGTAAGACGAATCGACGATTAAGTTATAATAGGAGCAAGGTCAGAAAGCCTTGAAAACACTGGTGTTTCGCTGATTTTGTCCAACTTCTCGAACAAGGTGAAAGCAAGCTGTATGACTGCGGTGAGCTGCAACCGCGTTTTGAAAGGAGGATGCAGCAATTAAGAGAATATAGCAAAGCCCCGTTATTGCACTGCGCAAGAGCATCGCTCAAAGCAGAACAATGACGGGGCTTATTTTTTTGCTCAGAAATGGAGGTAAGAAGCATATGTACCCAAAAGGATGCACCTTGGCATTCGAGATGTTGATGAAGGAAACACCATATGACCACTACGACAGCGGATGCGATGGCATCTGCCCTGAGTGCCGTTCCTGCCGGTTTCACCGGCCCTTCTGGAAATACCAGACTTGTGTGTTCGAGGAATGCCCGTACTCCCCGACCAAGCTGTCTACGCTGCGATGTCAGCCGGTCAGCGCGAAGGGGTGATGAAGCATGGCTGTTTTCCGCGTTGAAAAGAACAGAAATTACACGGTCATGTCCAATGTCCATCTCAGAGATCGCTCCCTCCCGCTGAAAGCAAAGGGGCTGCTTTCCCTGATCCTCAGCTTGCCGGATGGCTGGGATTTCACCCTCAAGGGTCTGGCAAAGCTGAGTGCTGACGGACTTGACTCTACAAGATCGGCTATCAGGGCGCTTGAGAAAAGCGGCTACATTATCAGACGGCAGCTCTATGACGGGCAAGGCCGCTTCGCCAAAAACGAGTACACCGTCTTTGAAAGTCCGCAGCCGGTTTCTCCGTCATCGGATATACCGTCATCGGGAAACCCGACAACGGGTAATCCGGCAACGGCAACCCCGTCAGCGGGAAGCCCCATGCAATTAAATACGATTGGAGTAAATAACCAAGGATCAAATACTCTCTTGAGCAATTATCCATCTATCAATCTTGATGGGATGGATGCGATGGAAATGAGAAACGAGTACGAAGAGCTTATCAGAGAAAATCTTGAGATTGACATTCTCTCTCAGGACTCTCGTTATGACCTCGCCCGTGTGAATGAGATGGTTGAGATCATGCTGGACGCGATCTGTTCCCAAGCTCCGACAATCCGTATCAATGGTGCGGATATACCGCATGAGGTCGTTAAGTCCCGTTTTCTCAAGTTGGACAGCAGCCATATCGAATATGTCCTTCATGCGATGGATCAGTGTCCGTCCGATATTCGGAACATCCGGGCATATATGCTCACCACTCTCTATAACGCTCCGGTGACAATGGACAATTATTACTCCGCTCTCGTCAACCATGATCTGTACGGCAGCAAATAAACCGCTGCTTCCAGAAATCGCCCATCGAAAGGAGGCTGATGTCATGTTTGTTGTTTATCTTCGGGGAGTACCGCCTTAGTGCTGGCCTGTCCCCGCGATTCTCAGAAAGGAGGTTCCCATGCAGGATGAAGTAAATACCAAAGTTGTTG
>JBJFGC010000088.1:0-4810 GCA_051892315.1 Eubacteriales bacterium | reverse complement strand
AGCGATGGACGCGGCAGCCAGTCCGAGCGGATGCTGACAAACCGTAGCTGAATTCTATATCAACTTCCTATATCCCGCACGCATGAAACCGTCTGTGGCGGTCAGGGTCTCGGCGGCCCCTGACCGCTCGCTCCACGGCTTCTGATAATTTGGACCAACTATATCCCTGTAGGCTGGGACGAACTCCACGGCTATCAGCTGCACCCAATAACCCACCCCTACCCGAAAAGGTTTGGAGGTTCTTAGGGACCTTTCCTCAAAAGGTCCCTAAGCGGGGCCTGGGGCAGCGCCCCAGAAACAAACACATAACCTCACCCTATCCCCCCGTCATAGTAATGCAGGAAAACCTCCTCCAGATCCGGCTCAGAAATCACAAGATCCTCCAGATGTTCCGCCGCCAATGTCTGGAGGAGAACATTGATGTCGCCAGCATAAAGGAAGGTCAAACCATCGGGCGTCAGACGAAGGTCGCGCATACCTGCAAGCGAAGGGAGCTGCGTTGGCCCATGGAGCGTGACACGCTTCGCACCGGTCTGCCTTAATGCCTCCACACGGTCGCTGGCAATGACACGGCCCTCCCGCAGAACAGCGGCGTGCCGGCAGTAACGTGCGATTTCGGACAAAACGTGCGAAGACAGAAAGATTGTCGCACCCTCGCAGTTCCGTTCTTTGAGAATGGCGAAAAATTCGCGCTGCATCAGGGGGTCAAGACCGCTTGTTGGCTCGTCAAGAACGTACAGCCGCGGCCGGTGCTGGAACGCACATACAATGGCCACCTTTTTCCGGTTTCCCAAAGACAGCTCATCCACCCTGCGGGACGTGTCCAGCGCCAGACGCTCGCATAACCGCTCCGCCTCCGCCGTGCAGTCCATCCCGCGCAGCTTCGCCGATAAACGAATGACCTCCCGAACCCGCATCCCATCGTAAAACATGGCCTCGGACGGAAGATACCCCAGCTCGGCCAGAAGCGCCCGGTTGTCCCTTGTGACCGGCTTGCCGAATATATACGCCCGACCGGAGGTCGGCCGGATCAGCCCAAGCAGCGTGCGGATGGTCGTACTTTTGCCCGCACCGTTCGGCCCGATAAAACCAAAGAAATCCCCCTCCTCCACGGTCAAATTCACATCCGTGATGCCGCGCTCCTTTCCGTAAAATTTCGTCAGTGCTGTTGTTTGGATGACGGACATGTTTTTTCCTCCTCTTTCGATTCGTCTTTTTTGAGATAAACCTTTTCCCAGAATCCAATCATTTCCATGTAGTCCCGTTCAACCCGCTCGGGCTGTATCTCGCCGAGCTGCATGCTTTCCCAGAGATAGCCTACGGAAAACAGATACATTTCCCGATACATCTGCCGCAGGTCGATGTCCTCACGAAACTCTGACAGATCAAGCCTTTGCAGCGTGTTGACCGCCTTTCGGTCAAACGATTGGTGATAGCTTCGCTGAATGTCGTCGTGAACCTCAGGATCCTTTTCGTAAAACGCCTTGATGGTGAACGCCGCCATGTCCGGATAGATTTTCATAATCTCCAGCTTTGCCCGCATCCCGCGTTCCATCATTTCAAAAAAACCCGCTTTCTCGTAGCATCCGTATTTGGTCAGGTACTCAATGGTAAGCTCCGCCGCCTTGTCCCATAAAAACAGGTACAGCTCGCGCTTGTTGCGGAAGTAGTGGAACAGCAGCGCCTTCGAGATACCGGCCGCACCGGCAATCTCGCTCATAGGACTCTTGCGATAGCTGTTCCGCGAAAAAACACGGTACCCGGCGCTGAGGATGTTCTGCTGCTTTTCCGGCGGCAGGAGAAAAAATTTTTCGTTCATGGCTTTCTCCCTCCTCTTTCTGCTGATTCACTGACCGATTCGGTCAACTCTATTGTACCTCCATTGACCGATTTTGGGAAGACCCCTTTACAAAAAAATTTTCGTATGCTATAATTCATGCAGAAAATCCCTTGGAAAAACGCAAAGAAAAAAGGGCGGACACCGCGTCCGCGTAAAATACAGGAATTCAGGTGAAAAATATGCTGAAAGACTTTACCAAAGAACGTTTTGACATCCTCATTCAGGCGGGACAGTCAAACAGCGAAGGCTACGGCTTCGGGCCCGCCGATGAGCCGTATGAACCAACCGATCGCGTGTGGTACATGAACGGGGACTTCACCCTCACGACGGCGGTGGAAAAAGTAACGGGAAACGAAATCCAAAGCAACTACAGCCTGCCGTTCGCCAGAGAATACATTGCCGCCGGACGCCTGAGCGAGGAACGCCGCCTGCTGATTCTCCGCACCTCCGTCGGCGGTACCGGTTTTCTCGACAACCATTGGAAGCAGACGGATGACCTCTGCCTCCGCATGATGGAAATGATCCGCACCGCGCTTGCGCTGAACGCGGACAACCGCCTCGTCGGCCTTCTCTGGCATCAGGGCGAAACGGACGCAATGCTGAACGCGTCGTACGACGTCCACTACGCCCACCTGATGGAGCTTGTGCAGTCCGTCCGTACCGCCTTCGGCGTGCCGGACCTCCCGTTCGTCGCCGGCGACTTCGTCCATCAGTGGAAAAACGACAACCTCGCCCTCTGCACACCGGTCGTGGACGCCATCCGCGCTGTCTGCCGCGACTGCGGTCACGGCGCCTTCGTCGAAACCGACGGTCTCCTCTCCAATTTGCAGGAGCTCCGCCGCAACCCTCTCGGCTGGGAAGACACCATCCATTTCTCCCGCCGTTCCGTTTACATCCTCGGCCACCGGTATTTTGAAGCCTTTGAAAATATCGTCCGATAAAAACAGCCGTACCAAACAAGGCCGCATGCCACCTCGTCCCCGTTCCCTTCCCATCGGTGAAAGGGTTCGGAAAAGGGGGGGAAAACTTCTGTGAAAAGTTTTCCCCCCTTAAAACGTTATTCTTTTTCCTTCTCCCCGCAGTAATCCAGCAGGAACTGGCAAAGGCGTCCCGCGCCGGACGCGTTGGGCTGCCATGGCGTGAACCATGGATCGACCGAGGAATAGCGCTCGGAGACGATGAACTCCGGCGTGACGTTGTAGCGCAGCATGCCGCGCGCGTACCTGTCCACCTTGTCACGCTCACCGCGGCGCATCCACGCTTCGAGCCACATGACCTCCGCCACACCGGTGTAGTATACGTTGCCGTACAGACCGTCCGCGCCGCAGGCATCGTTGGTCATGCGGCCGGCAAGGCCGTGCTCATCGTCGAGAAAGCCGATTTCGCGGTAGAAACGTTCCATCTGCTCGAACAGTTCCGTGTTCGGGTCAAGAATGCCCAGCTTCACCAGATACGGACATCCGTCCGTGTAGAAGCAGTGGTTGTAGCTTTCTTCAAACGGAACACCGAGAATGTGCGGCATGTTGTACGATTTTTCACCCGCGTGCTCCGCTTCAAACTTCCGCAGAACAGACATCACAACGTCCCGGTGATCCTCGTAAACCTCACGAACATACCCCGCCTCCGACGCTCCGAACTGCTCGTAACACTTCACCATGTACGACAGTCCGTATACGTTCACAGCGTCGGTGTACGTCCAGTGCTGGCCGACCTCGCCCCAGTCGCTCGCGCATCCGGAAGAGAACAGTCCCTGCACTTCCCCCTCGCGTGCCAGACTGCGGCGATACTGGATGTACTGCAGGGCAAGGTTCAGCTTGGGACGGAATTCCTCAAACAGTGCCGGATCCTTCCGTGTGAGAAGGTGGTAACACGTTCCCCAGATGGCCGAGCCGTTCGTGTTGTCCCAGTTGACCCACGGATTGGCGAGCTTTCCGGCCTCGTCGCCTTCCTGAAGCTGCCAGTTGTCAAAAAACATCCGGTATGCGTCGGTGACGTATTCCGAAAGCCCCACGCGGTCGAGAACCGTGAGAAAGTGCGCCGCCTCCCAGACCCAGATGAACCGTCCCACGTCGCCCTGACGCGCGAAGACGAAATCGGGGTCTTTGGTTTTTTCGTAATGCTGCAGCATCTGGAGCATGACGGTAAGGTTTTGCCGGAACATATCCTCCGTGATTTTGCCCTCGTCCGCCGGAAGAAGAGTCACCTTCGCCTGAATCGCGCGCCAGAACGCCGTGGTCTCCGCGAGCGCCTCGCCGTACGGCTTGACAGGAACCATGTCCCCTCTCCGCAGAACAAAACGCACAGCCGCGGTTCCGCCGGCAGGCAGCGTGTAGTCGAGACGGTAATAGTCGTGCGCACGGAACCGGTGGAGCTGCTCCTTCCGGGAAACCCAGCGGACAGCGAGATGCTCCGTTTCGAGAATCCGCATCCAGCCGTAGCCGTCCGCGCAGACCGCGGTAAGCCCGTCCGTCTCCGTTGGTGCGAACGGATTCTGCCAGCACAGGTACCACTGACCCACGTTCGGATTGTACGGTTCATAGCCGGTGTCATGCAGACCGGTCAGGTAGTGATCCAGTTCCGCAAAACGGGGCAGCAGACCGAGCGTGCCGTCAACGCGGTAGTTGTTGGTGTTTGTGACCGTGACCTCACAGTAGGTAAGCGGAACCCGCGCGGTGTCGCAGAACGCCGTCACCGTGAGAGCGCAGCCGTTTTCCGGATCGGTGTTGTACACCGTGTACACGGGAAGCCCGTTTTCCGGCTTTTTCCATATGGTTTTTTCCATATCGCAGTCGCCCGGCTCGCTTCCGGCCAGCAAATGGACGCCGAAGCCCTTCTGATTATAATGATAGGGAATTTCACAGAGATCGAGGTCGGTAATCTTCAAGTCCGGATAAAAGGAAATCAGCCGTTCGGAATGGAGGGGATGCAGGTAGACCCGGGAGGTCTTCGGAGGCTCCCAGACAGGAATTT
>JBJFGC010000087.1:0-4817 GCA_051892315.1 Eubacteriales bacterium | reverse complement strand
CCGGAACATTCGCCTTTGCAGAAGCCAGCATTCCTTCCGAAAAATCGGTCAGAATCAGCGACGCACCAGTGGGAAGGCTGTGCGTTTTCCACATGCTCCCGTCACCGCAGCCAAGTTCAAGAATACAGTCATGTTCGTTCAGGCGGTACTGTTCGTATATCCAGTTGCCGAAGCCCTGGCGGTTGACACTATATTTCGCATGGAGGGAAATGCGCGTCTGCAGATTCGCGGCGGTTTTGTATTGTTCGCGGACCTTCTCTGCATTGCCGATGGATTCCATAGGTATCCTCCTGTGTCAAGTCATTTTTTGTATTATAACATATTTTCCGTCCTAAATAAAGTGCATTTTTTTAATATCGTGCGTCCGAAGAAAAAAAGCGGCATGGATCTTTCCACACCGCCTCAGTTTACTGCTTTTCGTTCCGTTTGTCCCGAATGTTCCGCCGAAGCTCCTCCAGTGCATCGGACAGTCCCCCCACCCGATCAATCAGACCGAGACGGACCGCCTCCTGCCCGTCAACAATCGAGCCGACGTCCGTGGCAATCTGGTCGGTACGCATCAGAAGGGAGCGAAAATCTTCCTCCGTTATGCTCGAATGGGCACGGACAAAGTCGATGATCCGATCCTGCATCCGCTCGAAATAGTAGTACGTCTGCGGTACTCCGACCACGGTCCCGCTGATGCGTACGGGATGAACCGTCATGGTCGCGGACGGCACAATGAACGATTTTGTGGCGGATACGGCCAGCGGTACCCCAATGGAATGCCCCCCGCCGAGGACAAGCGAGACCGTTGGCTTGGACATGCTCGCAACCATTTCCGCAATGGCAAGTCCTGCCTCGACGTCTCCCCCCATCGTGTTGAGAACCATCAGCATCCCGTCAATCTCATCGCTTTCTTCAATCGAAACGAGCAGCGGGATGATATGTTCGTATTTTGTCGCTTTCTGCCCGTCGCCGAGAAGGTAGTGGCCCTCAATCTGGCCGATGATGGTGAGGCAGTGGATGGTCTCGCTGGCCGAACGGGAAATGACGCTGCCGCTTTTGAGAATGTCCTCCAGCCGGTTCTCACCGGAAGCTATTCCGGAAGTGCCCGATGCCTCAGGCTCGTTTTTCGTTTTTGTTTCGTCGCTGCTTTGCATGCTCTTCTCCGTTTTTGTTGGATTCATAACGGTATTCTTCCCACGTGAGCTGCGGTTTATACACGGTTCTTTCATTTAATTTATCGCATAAAGTTTATACATGAATATTTTGGCGTGTTTTCGTTCATTGTTTTTCTTTTCCCGACGTTTTTTGTCGGTTTTGTCCTCAAATCCTGCGAATAAGCGCGTTTTTCGCCGGAATTTCGGCGTCATTTTTTCCGTTGAAAAGGACAAATGGTCCAAATTTACCGCGAAAAAAAATTCAGATTCGTTGAATATTTTTTTAAAAAAGGACTTGCTTTTCCCCAGAAGAGGTGCTATAATAACGATAAATTCCATATCAAACTCAATTCAAGGAGAATGACACATCATGAAAAAGTTTTTTGCACTCGCACTCGCGGCGGTCATGACCATGCTGGCGTGCGCATCCTGCGGCGGCGGAGAAGAAAGCCTCATTATGGCGACCAACGCGGAATTCCCGCCCTATGAATACTTTGAGGGTGACAAAATCATCGGCATCGACGCAGAAATCGCGGAAGCAATTACCGAAAAAATCGGTGCGAAGCTCACCATCGAGCACGTTGACTTCGATTCCATCATCCCGGGCGTACAGAGCGGCAAGTACGATTTTGCAATGGCCGGCCTGACCATCACCGAAGAACGTAAGGAACAGGTTGACTTCTCGACCTCCTACGCCACCGGCGTTCAGGTCATCGTTGTCAAGGAAGACTCTTCCATCACCTCCGTGGATGACCTCTTTGCAGAGGGTGCTTCTCACACCATCGGCGTACAGCTTGCCACCACAGGTGACCTCTACTGCACATGGGACATTGAAGACGCAGGTCTTGGTACCATTGAACGGTACAACAAGGGTGCGGACGCTATCATGGCGCTCCAGTCCGACAAGGTCGACTGTGTGGTCATCGACAACGAGCCCGCCAAGGTCTTCGTGAAGAACAATCCCGGTCTGAAGATTCTTGAAACGGAATACATTACCGAAGATTATGCCATCGCAGTTGCCAAGAACAACACCGAACTGATGGACAAGATCGAGAAGGCTCTGACCGAGCTTATCGCGGACGGTACGGTTCAGACCATCATCGATAAATACATTCCTGCTGAATAAAGGATCGAAAGAACCAAAAAGAAGCGAAATCTCGGGGAGATACTTTTGAAAAAGTACCTCCCCGAATTCCCTGTCTTCCCTCTCACACCCCATTTTGATTCGCAAAGGAGTATACACATTGGAGTGGCTTACCAATCTTGTGGAGCAGTTCAAAATCGCGTTTATCGTTGACGACCGTTGGAAATACATTGTCTCCGGTATCGGGAACACCCTTCTTCTGACCTTTTTCGCCCTTGTACTCGGCGTAGTCATCGGAGTGGTCATTGCTGCGATTCGTTCCACCTATGACAAGCAGTACGCCGAAATGCATGCCGGTCTGGGACGTACCCTTCTGAAAATCGGCAACGGGTTCTGCAAATGCTATCTGACCGTCTTCCGCGGAACGCCGGTCATGGTACAGATTCTGATTATTTTCTTTGTCATCATGGCAAGCTCTCGGAACAAGATGCTCTGCGGCGTTGTGGCGTTCGGTCTGAACTCGGCGGCGTACGTGGCAGAAATCATCCGGGGCGGCATTATGAGCATTGACCCTGGTCAGACGGAGGCAGGCCGTTCGCTCGGTCTGAACTACACGCAGACGATGGCGTACATCGTCCTCCCGCAGGCCTTCAAAAACATTCTTCCCTCTCTTGCAAACGAATTCATCACGCTGCTGAAAGAGACGTCCGTCGCGGGCTATGTTGGAGTAACGGACCTGACCCGCGGTGCGAACATCATCCGCGGCATTACCTACCAGAGCTTCTGGCCGCTGTTTGCAATTGCCGCGATTTACTTAGCGATGGTCATGTTCTTCACATGGCTGGTCGGCAAGCTGGAAAGGAGACTGAAGAACAGTGAACGATAAAGGCAAAAACGAGGTTCTGATCCATGTCAGCGATCTGAAAAAATACTACAGAGGCGACAAAATCAAGGCGCTGGACGGGATATCCAACGACATTCACCGCGGCGAAGTGGTCGTCATCATCGGTCCCTCCGGTTCCGGTAAATCGACCTTCCTGCGTTCGCTGAATCTTCTGGAGGTTCCGACGTCGGGGACGATTGATTTTGAGGGAAAGATTCTCACGGACAAAAAGACGGACATCAATTTATGCCGTCGGAAGATGGGGATGGTCTTCCAGCATTTCAATCTGTTTCCGCACATGACGGTGATGCGAAACATGACGCTGGCGCCGATGAAGCTATTGAAAAAAACGCAGGAGGAAGCGGAAGCGCGGGCGATGGAGCTGCTCCGTCGTGTAGGGTTAGCCGACCGCGCGCAGTCGTATCCCTCCCAGTTATCCGGCGGACAGAAACAGCGTATTGCGATTGTCCGCGCAATGGCAATGGATCCGGACGTCATTCTGTTTGACGAACCGACGTCCGCGCTCGACCCGGAAATGGTCGGAGAGGTTCTCGATCTGATGAAGGCTCTCGCGGAAGACGGCATGACGATGGTCATTGTGACGCATGAAATGGGGTTTGCACGTGAAGTCGCAGACCGTGTGATTTTCGTCGACGGCGGCAAAATCGTCGAAGAAGGCACGCCGGCGGATATCTTCACTTCCCCGAAAAATCCGCGGTTACGGGATTTTCTGTCGAAGGTGCTGTGACAGGAGGGCACTGGGGCAAAGCCCCAGTGCCCCTGATTTTTTTCATAAGCTGTTTCAACGGGTACAGACATTGCCATATTGTCTGTACCCGTTGACCGTTCTATCGTTTCTCCCAGCTTACAGAAAGACCGGCCCCCACAAAAGTGCCGCACATTCTACTCCCAGTAGACGCTTCCCCACTTGCGTGATTCCGAAAATATGGTATAATGGAATCAGCAAGCAGACGGAGGATGGTATGAAAGACTATAGTTTTGGCAATTTTCTGAGGGAGCTGAGGGAGCGGCGCGGCCTGTCGCAGTATCAGCTCGGCGCGCTGGTCGGCGTATCCAATAAAGCGGTTTCCAAATGGGAAAACGGAACCGCAAAACCGAAAACGCCCATTTTATTCCGGTTAAGTGAGATTCTTGGCGTAACCGTCGACGAGCTTCTGGCTTGCAGATATCACTCGTCCGATACAGACAGAAAAGGAATGTTTGCCATGAAAAAAGAAATATGGAATAAGGTTTCCGCCGCTTTCCGCGAACGCTACGGCGACCGCCCGCCGCTTGCCGCCGTAAACAGGCTGGAAAGCGAAAAGGCGGAGCTTGAACCCACGGATTTTATCGTCTACCTCGATCTTCTCGCAAAAATCACGAAAACCGCAAAAGCCTCCGGTCATCATGTCGAACTGCATGACGGAACCGGTGGATTCTTCACTGCCTATCTGCTCGGCGCGACCGATCTCAATCCACTTCCGCCGCATTACTTTTGCCCGATATGCCGTAAAGTGGAGTTTGTACCGGACGCCGCCGACGGCTGGGACCTTCCCGCAAAAACCTGCGCCTGCGGCTCCCAAATGCAGCGCGACGGCCACAATTTCCCGTTTGAAGCATACCGTTCGTTTTATCACCGGATCAAGCTGTCCGTCATGGTCGATTCCGGATTTTTCAGCGAAGCGGAACAAATCATCCGCGAATATTT
>JBJFGC010000086.1:0-4827 GCA_051892315.1 Eubacteriales bacterium | reverse complement strand
ATTTCTCATAGAGCGGATTGAAAAAGGCATCGGGAATCGGCTCAATGGTATCCACGCTCTCCAGATACTTGGCGAGGTTTTCGTCACCATTGGCAAGCAGGAATTCCGTGAAGATCATGGGGTCAATCTGCATGAAGTTAACTTTTCCCACCGGGAAAGAGGATGGCTTCGCCAAGGCAATGCCCAGCAGAGAACCGGCGCAGGCGATATGATACTGCGGAGCGTTCTCGCAGAAATACTTCATGGAGTTGATGACCTTGGGGCAATCCTGCACCTCATCAAAGATGATGAGCGTCTTTTCCGGCACAATTTTCTGACCGCTGGCCAGCATCAAATTTTGTAAGATTCGATCCACATCCTTGGTGGTCTCAAAGAACTGCTTGTATTCCTCGTTTTCATCGAAGTTAAAGTAGGCTGTATTTTCATAATAGCGTCTGCCGAATTCTTTCAAAATCCAGGTTTTGCCCACCTGACGCACGCCCTTCAGGATCAACGGCTTGCGGTAGGGAGAATTCTTCCAATCCAGCAGCTTATTCAAAATCAATCGTTCCATAGATACACTCCTTCACACTTTTCTTGAAGTTTTCGTGTCTTGCAATCACATTTTTATTATATGCTATTCGGTTTGAAATTACAACTCAAAATCACAAAATTATTATAAATTTCGGGGAAGTAATCACACTTTTCTATAAATTTATGCTTTGAGAACGCTAAGAAAGGGCTCGTGAATTCTATGGTTCTTGAGTCCTTTGCTATTTTGTACATTTTGAATCAAATAAGCTGTATTGGAGGAAAGGGCCCATGGAGAGGGGGCCTGTTTGCTCCAAGGACAGAATCATCCCGGGCAGGAATGACGAAGCGAGGAGGTATGGGAACAGACGGCGCAAAGTTGGGCGAATCCGTAACGAAATCGAAAACTTCAAAAAAGATAAGCTGATTCTCGACATTTATGTTATCGACAGCGTCGGCAAATGCTCTTCAACCGCCGATGATGAAGAAACCCGTGCGTTTGAAGAGCTGGATCCGTTCTGACACCACGATTTTCCGAATGATGTGGAAGATAATACACAAAAATCCGTGAGAGAATGCTTTGGAGAGGCATTCCCTCACGGATTTTCTATTTCATGGTTCAGTTTCCCGCAAGCAGCAGGGCGTCGGTGAAGGAAATGGCGGTATCCCGAAAGAAGCGTGTCATCTGCTTGAAGACCCTGCTGTAGGGATGGGCGTCGCCGCCGGAGGGATAACAGATGTCGAGGTACTGCGCACCGGTTTCGCGGCACAGCGTACACAGGGCGTTGTTGAAGGTTTTGGCTCTGTCCCCCGCAAGGGCCACGGACAGAACGTAAAGGTGAGCGTCGGGCAGCTTTTCCTGAATTTTGCGCAGGATCCGCCGGTAGATGGTCATGGCGGAAGGATTGTCTAAGTCGCAGTCGCCGAGCGCGAGGAAAATCTTGGAGGGGCGGATGTTCAGCACGCAGTCGGTCAGATATTCTTCCGCGTCCGCGAGGGTCAACCCGCGGATGCTGCGGTTGTAGATGGCGTTGTTTAAGAGGTATTTTTTCGATAATTCGTAAAACGGAAACTCGGCGGTATAAGTGGAACCGTAAACGACGATTTCGTTTTTCAGCGTGATGTCATTGAAGGTGCGGAACATATTGATTTTTTCGGTCAGTTCGGTTTTCATAGTCTCATTCCCTCTTACTTATAACTGATATGGACTGAAAAAGCAGGATGCGAACGCGCAGCTCAGTTTGCGCCGTTGGCTGCGGGCTTCATGGGGACGGCTTCGCGTTTGCGGTTGATGAAATACAGCGCAAAGTCGACACTGACAACGGCAAAGTTGAAGATATAAAGGACAAGTGTGTAATTGATATTGCCGCCGATGATTTTTCCGGCGATTCCGGCGATGTAGCCGATGAGGATGGCGGCGATGAAGACGCAGCTTTTCCCTTTGGTGGATCTTGAGGTGATGCTCTTATAAACGGAGATGGGCCAGGAAATCCCAAAGCAGAACAGCATGATACATTCAAAAATTTCAACCATAATTTTTTCTCCCTTCGGTTTCTGTCCCTATTATACTCTTGACAGGAGATAAAGTAAAATATATAATTGATATGGAACCGATAACGAAAGGATATGATTTGAACGATGGAACCCATTGAGCTGAACAAGCTCTACTATTTTTACATTGTGGCGAAGCATGAGCATGTGACGCGTGCCGCGGAGGAGCTCTGCATTGCGCAGCCGGCTCTGACAAAGACGGTGAAGCTGCTGGAGGAGGAATTTGGCGTTCCGCTGTTTTACAAAAAGGGGCGCAACATTGCGCTGACACCGTTCGGGGAGCATCTTCGGGAGCGGCTGGACGTTGTATTTCCAATTCTCCGGGAAATTCCGAATGAGCTGGAGGCCATGAAGGGGCAGGCGAAAAGCACGATCAAGCTGAACGTTCTGGCCGCGTCCACGGTTGTCACCTCCGCCATTGTGGAATACAAAAAGCAGAATGCGCAGACCGTTTTCCAGCTGATCCAGAACGAGGAGGAGATGGACTGCGATCTTTCCGTGACGACGAACGCGGTGGATTTCGCCCGTCTTCCGCCGTTTGAACGGCGGTGCATCATGGAAGAAAAAATCTATCTGGCCGTTCCGAAGGATTCGGAGTACGCGCGCTGTTCCAGCATTGATTTGAGCGCGGTGAAGGACGAAGGCTTTGTGAATCTGGCCGGTTCCCGTTTGTTCCGCGTTGTATGCGACAAATTCTGTGCTTCTGCAGGTTTTCGGGCGAAAAGCATTTTTGAGTCCGACTCTCCGGCCGCGGTCCGCAACATCATTGGGGCTGGTGCCGGTGTGGGATTCTGGCCCGCCTTCTCCTGGGGGCCGGCTGCCTCCTTCGGCATCAGACTCCTTCCCATCCGCGCTCCCGTCTGTCAGCGCGAACTGATTGTGGGTCTGCACGCCGTTCCCTCCCTTTCCGAAATTGCTGCCGATTTCTATGAGTATTTACTGAAGTTCCTTCAGGAACGTCAGATGGAGGTGGAAACGGGTGTGGGGGGATGAGGGAATGTTTTTTCCGGGGCAGAGTCCCAAAAAAGCCCCGGCAATTCCCGCAAAATTACACACTTTATTCACCAAAAAAATATAGAAAGTCTTTTGACATCCGCTGTATTCTATGTTATAATAAAGCATTATAATGTATAATCGGAGAAGTGCTGAAATTTTATGCGAATTCTTGGAATTGACCCGGGGATTGCCATCGTTGGATGGGGAGTCATCGATTACGCTGGATTGGGGAAGAAGATGAAACCGGTGGCTTTCGGGGCAATTACAACGGAGTCTACGGAGAGGACCGAGGACCGCATTCTGCGGGTTTTTGACGGGCTGACGGCGATTCTTGAGGCCTATCAACCGGAGTGTGTCTCCATGGAGGAGCTGTTTTTCAATACCAACCAGAAAACCGGTATTATCGTCGCCGAGGCGCGCGGCGTTCTCCTACTCGCCTGCCGGCGCGCCGGACTGCCGATTTATGAGTATACCCCCCTTCAGATCAAACAGGCCGTTGTGGGCTACGGACGGGCCGACAAGCATCAGGTCATCGACATGGTCACCATGTTCCTTGGTCTCGCCAAACCTCCCAAGCCGGATGATACCGCCGATGCCCTGGCCGCCGCCATCTGCCACGCCCATTCCGGAACGTCGCGTCTGGCCGAATTTTATAATAAACCGACGTCAATGGCGGGAAAAATCAAATAACCAATAACCAATAACCAATCGAGGAGTACGACATGTGGGTCGCCGATAAATGGAAGGAATACGAACTGATTGACTGCGAGGGCGGAGAGCGTCTGGAACGCTGGGGAAACTATATCCTCATCCGTCCCGACCCGCAGGTCATCTGGAGCGGAAAACGAAAAAATCCCCTGTGGAGAGAGGCGCATGGCGTATATCGCCGGCAGGGCGGCGGCGGAGCGTGGGTTGTCAACCGGATGCCTGAGAGCTGGTGCATTTCCTACGGAGACTGCCGTTTCCGTCTCCGGCCAATGGGGTTCAAGCATACCGGGCTGTTCCCCGAGCAGGCGGTCAACTGGGACTGGGTTTCCGGCATCCTCCAAAACCGCATCGCGGAAAACGGCGGAGCGGACGCTCCGCGCGTTCTGAACCTGTTCGCCTATACAGGGGGCGCGACGGTGGCCTGCGCAAAGGCCGGCGCGGCCGTCTGCCACGTGGACGCCTCCCGCGGGATGACCAACGCCGCAAAAGAAAATATGCAGCTCTCCGGTCTGGGCGACGCCCCCTGCCGCTATATCGTGGACGACTGCCGGAAGTTCGTGGAACGCGAGATCCGACGCGGCGTGCGCTACGACGGTATCATCATGGATCCGCCGTCGTACGGCCGCGGACCAAACGGGGAAGTGTGGAAACTGGAAGAATGCGCCGCCGACCTCGTTGCGCTGACCGCGAAGGTGTTGTCCGACCGCCCGGCGTTCTTCCTCATCAATTCGTATACCACAGGGCTTTCTCCGGCGACGATGGCCTACATTCTTCAGACCGCACTGCCGGAGAGCCTGCGGAACGCGGCGCATACAGCCTTCGCTGAAACGGGACTTCCCGTTACGGATTCCGGTCTGGTTCTGCCGAGCGGCGCATCCGTGCGGTGTGAATTCAAGCTCTGAGGGACAGGACGGTAGCAATCATGCAGAAAACTCCCATCATAAAAGCCGAAAATCTCACCTTTTCTTACCCCGGCGACAGCGAGTCCCAGCCGGTTCTTGCCCTCGATAACGTTTCCTTTGCCATCGAGGAAGGCTCGTTTACCGCCATCCTCGGTCATAA
>JBJFGC010000085.1:0-4865 GCA_051892315.1 Eubacteriales bacterium | reverse complement strand
TTCTCCGCCTGCTCCACCATCTCTCTTTTATCGGCGCAGCTGCTCTCGCTCATCCTTCCGAACCTTTCTCCATAAAATTCTTCAATAAATTATACCATAACTCCTGCGGAGAATCAATGGGATGAAAAAATTTTGTGGGGGATCCCCCAACGTTCCTTCCACCACGTTGACAATACCGGTTTTTTTTGATACAATAAGAGTGCAAATTTTCAAAAATACCACCGTTTCCGGGAAAAATCCTCATGAATGAAGAAAAACTGAACCATCTGCTGGACGGCGCGTGCAGCATTGTCTCCTGCGTCCGCGAAACCAGCTCCACAAACACAGACGCGCGCGCCCTTCTCGCCGAATGCCCCGGTGCCGACACCATCCTCCGGACGGCCGACCTCCAGACCGGCGGACGCGGACGTCAGGGGAAAACGTTCGTGTCCCCTGAGGGCGGACTGTATATGACCCTCGCCATGCGGACGGGCGTGCCGCTTGCGTCCGTGGTTGGCGTGACCTCCTGCGCGGCGGCAGCGGCGGCGCGCGCGCTGGCTCCCTGGGGCATCGACTGCGGCATCAAGTGGGTGAATGACCTTTATCTGAACGGTGCAAAGCTTGCCGGCATTCTGGTCGAGTCGGTGAACGACTACGCGGCGATGCGTTCCGAGGCCATCCTGATCGGCATTGGCGTGAACGTGAAACGGAACCTTTTCCCCGCCGGTGTTCATGCGATCTCACTGGAGGAGGCCGGTTTTTCCGTAGACCGGACGGAGCTCTGCGCCGGAATTGTCCGCGAGCTGCTTGACATCCGCCGTACAGGCTTTGACTTTTCTGTATACGCCGATGAATACCGGAAACGTTCCATTGTTCTTGGCCGGAACATCGTGTTTGTCCGGGACGGGAAGGAGACGGTCGGCCGTGCCGAGGGAATCGACGAGCACGGCGGTCTTCTTGTCCGCTGCGGAACCAAGCTGCAGACGCTGAACAGCGGAGAAATTTCCCTGCGCGTTGACCTGTGACACGAAAAGCGGCGGTATTTCAAACAAAGGAGAAAGAAACGATGAACGACATGACCTATACCGACCCTTGTACAATGGCATACATCAATCTGTACGGTGTGCTCGGCGGGCTGACCGCCCTGTGCGAAACGGTACCGGAGGCGCGGAAAATCCTCGGCAAAAACAGCTGTTCCATCGGCTTCGCGGTCAAAAATGGGCCCAGTGCCACTCTGACCTTCGTCGGCGGGCGCTGCATTGTGAAGGACGGTGTAGAAAACTGCGCGGTCAGGCTCCCGTTTTCGTCCTGCGAGAAGTTCAACGGCATGGTGGCGGGAACCGTCACCCCCGTCCCCTCCCACGGCTTCACCAAGCTCCCCTTCCTGCTCAGCAAATTCAAAAAGCTGACCGACCTTCTGGAACAGTACCTCCGTCCTGCGCCGGATGCGCTGGAGGACGAAACGTTTCTGCGGCAAAGCACGGCCATTCTGTTCCGTGTTATCGCGTGCGCGGTTGCGCAGATTGCCAACCACGACCGGGTCGGACAGGCCAGCGCGTCGTACATCGTGGACGGCCCGATTCTTCTCGAAATCGAAGGTCTGACCAAGGCCGCTCTCATCGCCAAAAATCACACGCTGACCTTCTCCGACAAGGTTCCGAAAACCTACCTGTCCTACATGAAATTCGCGGACGTAAAAGTCGCGCGGGATCTGTTCGACGGCAAAATCAACAGCGTGGCAGCTGTCGGCGCCGGAGACGTCCGCATCGGCGGCATGATTTCCCAAATCGACAACGTGAACCGCATTCTTTCCAGAGTCGAGCTTTACCTGAAGTGAGCTTCGGGAAGGAAAATTTGTGGAAGAAGGTTTCCTGAACCGTGGAGATTCGCACAGCGAACTCCGAAATTCACTGCGCGAAACCGGGATTTTTCAGAAAGCCCTTCCACGGGAAACAAGATTTCATAAAACCATATTTAAGGAGATAAAAAATGCGTGAAGCTTTTACTTATCCGAACGCGGCGGAGCAGTTCCGGCGTGCGGCAAAGGTCATTCCGTCGGGAGTGTACGGACATCTGGGGCCGGCGGAGGGATGTTTTGTGCCGGTGGAGGCGTTCCCGCTGTTTTCGAGCCGGGCGTCGGGAACCTATTTCTGGGACATAGACGGTCACCGGTTCATTGACTATATGTGCGCGTACGGGCCAAACATTCTCGGCTACGGCGACCCGGATGTGGAGGAAGCGGCGGCGAAGCAGCGCGAACGCGGCGACTGCACGACCGCGCCGTCCCTCGTCATGATTGATTTTGCCGAGCTGCTGGTCGATACCGTTGCGTCCGCAGACTGGGCCTTTTTCGCCAAAAACGGCAACGACGTCACCACACTCGCCGTCATGGCCTCCCGGGCGTACACGCACCGGAAGAAAATCGTCTTTTTCAAGGGATACTACCACGGCGTAGGCGCGTGGACCCAGAAAATCGACTACGCCGGCATCACCGCAGAGGACGTACAGAACAACCTCTGTGTCGACTGGAATGACCCCGCCGCGCTGGAGCAGACGTTCGCGGAAAACCGCGGAGAAATCGCGGCCGTCATCGCGCAGCCGTACATGCACGGCAACTTTGCGGACAACGAGCTGCCGGCTGACGGCTTCTGGAAAAAAGTGCGCAAGCTCTGTACCGACAACGGCACCGTTCTGATTGTCGACGATGTGCGCGCCGGCTTCCGCCTTGACCTTGCGGGAAGCGACCATTACTTCGGCTTTGAAGCGGATCTCATCTGTTTCTGCAAAGCCATCGCCAACGGCTACAACGTCTCCGCACTGTGCGGCAAGGATTTTCTGAAGAACACGATCTCCTCCATGTCGTACACCGGAAGCTACTGGATGTCCGCAGTTCCGTTTGCGGCCGGAATCGCGTGCATTGAGAAAATGAAGCGGCTCGGCTGCCCGAAACTGCTCATGGACAAGGGAACAAAGCTGTGCCGCGAGCTGACCAAAGCCGCCACCGACTACGGCTTCCAGCTCCGTGTCAGCGGCGTGCCGTCCTTATTCTACCTCCGTCTGGCAGACGATCCGAGCCTGATGCTGCATCAGGAATGGATTGCGGAATGCGTCCGGCGCGGCGTGTTCTTCACCAACCATCACAACCACTTCATCAACGCTGCTCTCACGGAGGAGGACATCGCGGAAACAGTCGACGTAGCGCGCGAGGCCTTTGCCCTTCTGCGTGAGCGGCATCCCGCCCAAAGAAAGTAAAGGAAAACATCATGGCACAAGCATACGCTTCCATCGGCATCATCGGCGGCGCGGACGGCCCAACCGCGGTTTTCGTCAGCGGCAGCCTTTGGGACTGGCTGCTGCCCCTTCTGCTCCTCGCCGCTCTCGCCGCAGCAGCCGTCCTGCTGATACGGTATTTCAGGAAACGGGGAAAATAAAAGGCGGGGAAATCCTTTACGTTCCTCCATGCTGCAGACCAAGCAGGGGTACCGACCGTTCGGTCCCCTACTTTCTTTTTTAAAAACAAGTCAGGTGCAGACCAGACCGTCTGTACCTGACTTTGACGCAGCATCCGATGGAACATTTTGGAAGGAAAAGATGCATGGAGGCGGCTTTTTGCAAAAGCCGCCTCCATGCATCTTTCTGTATGGTTCAAAAAACGGAAAGTGTGGGATTCGAACCCACGTGGGGTTACCCCCAAATGGTTTTCAAGACCACCTCGTTATGACCGCTTCGATAACTTTCCGTGTCCTGACGCGGGAAAGCCGCGTTCTGGCGCATCCTATTATACTATACCCTTCCCCCGCTTGTCAAGACTTTTTCAAAAATTGCCGGAAGAGCATTCCCGCGTCAAATCTGCTTTCCCTCGAGAAAATCGCGGAAACAGTCCGGCGCGTATCGGTCCGGAATCTCTATACGCACGCCAAGAATGTGCAGAAAGCGCGCGCTGTTGTAACGGTACGTCGACAGCGGACGGTCCAGCGCGTCGTCCGAATGCGCCGCCACCAGATAGCCGCTCTCGTCCGCGCCCGTTACCAGAAGCGAATGATAGAACGTGCAGTTCTCCTCTCCCGCCTCGCCGATGCCCGTACGCGCAAGCTGGATGACGTCGCCCACGTCCAGTCCGCCCGGGTAGGTCTCCGCCGCATAGGGTCCGACCCCTTCGTTCGTCGTCATAAAGTTGTAGAAATACTCCACCCCTGTCCACGCCGCCGCGCGGTTGGTCGGGGAAAGGTAATACCACCCGAACGTCGGGGTGAAATTCATCACGCATGAACCGGCATAGATGCACTGGGACACGAAGTTCGTGCAGTCCCCGCCGATGCCGGTATAATTTTCAAACAGCGGATTCCGGGAAAACGCCCACCGCCTCGCGTACTCTACCGCCCTCTCCCGCTGGTATTCCATCGCAACAAGCATCCTGTCTGCCTCTCTTCCTGTTCTCTGCCCCATTCTATGCGCCCGTACCTTCCGTTAGACCAAAGAAAAGGGAGTCCTCCTCCCTTTCTTCACGTTATTGATTTTTCAGCCATGCAAAGTCTTTTTCATCCCGGAGACGAAGGTTGCGCGGACAGGTTTCAAAAATTGCCTGGACTTCCCGGAAACGCGCGTCCTCGCGGATGGGATCATAGAGCGGCTGTTTCATGCGATGGAGATAATCCTCAGGCGAACCACAGGAACCGAACTTGCCGAGCTTCGCTTCGTCATAAACCATACGGTTTACAAGAAAAGAGGTATGCTTCGCGTAAGGCGGAAGGGATTCATGCATCACGGTAAATTCCGCGGTCTTCCGCCAGCAGTCCATGGCTTTTTCATACTCCCCTTTGATCATGCAGGCGTCCGCCATACGGGAATAGGAGCACGCGGCATTCCAGGAAAATTCATGATAATCC
>JBJFGC010000084.1:0-4880 GCA_051892315.1 Eubacteriales bacterium | reverse complement strand
TGATAGTCAATAATCGGCAGCTCAGCCGCGTAGGTGTGGTAGAGAATTTTCGCTGTCTCGGTGGTCAGCAGGAAGTTTTTGCCCATGAAGGTTTTCATTGGATTTCTCCTTTCGAATGAACATTTATGTTGTAAATTTGAGATTTTAAATGAAATTTGCGGAAACCGGCGGGACGCTTTTCACAGAATTGCGTTCAGATAAGTCAGCGTTTTCTCCAGCTTCCAAAAGTCGTACTCCGCGCCGTTCATGATGGGGGACTCCAGCGTGATGGTGCCGGTGTAACCGAATTGATCCAGCAGACGCGCATCTTCCGCGAAATCAATTTTCCCTTCCCCCGGGTGAAGAATCGGCCGCAGCGCACGGAAATCGCGATACCCACCGCCAAAATCGCTGACATGGACATGTTCAATGGAAGGGATAATGTGCGGATGAGTCAGGGTTTCCGTGGTCTGTTCGTGGAGCTTTCCAAAACGGGTATCAAAAATAAAGGCGGTATTTTCCGGAAGCGGCAGGAGCGAAAGCCAGTTTGAAAGAGGGTCTGCGTGATTGGACGGGATATTTTCAATCAGCAGTCGGATGCCGGATTCGGCGGCGGTTTTCGCAAGGACAGGAAGCTTGGATGCGTTATAGGCCAGATTCCCGTCGGACGAAATTCCACCCCAGAGGTGGAGGACCATGCGGTGCAGACCCGTTCGCTCCCCCATGCGGCAGTTTTCACGGTAAAGGCTGTACGCCGTCTTCCAGAGAGCCTCGGCCTCGTCCATTTTTCCGTCGTTCTGAAGAACACCGGCGTCCGAGAGCATGGTTCCGATTTCTTTTTCACAGTGCAGCACGGACGTGGTATCCACGAGTCCGGATGCACCGACCGCCTCGGCCACCGTTTCGATCTTATCGTAATAAAACGGCAGCATCATCAGCTCGATGCCGTCGCATAGTCCCATTTCCCGCCGGACACCGATTTCGCGCAGTGCCCGCCGGTAGTCGTAACCGTTTCCTCTTCCGACCAACACCCCAGTCGAAATATAAAATTTTCGGTTTTTATTTGTCATAATCCGCTCCGGTTTTCGTTGAAAGATTTCCTGTTTGAAAGTGAGTTGGACGGGAGAAAGCGGAGTTTGCGCAGCGAATCTCCGTTGTTCCCCAAAATTTCCCTTGCAAATCCCCTCGAACTCACATCATTTATCATACTATATCACGCCCGTTTTGTCAAGAGATGCGTGAAAATCGTGCTGTAAGGGGACAGGCTCTTTTGGGGAGAGTTCCTGGGACTCCGGCCCATCGCTCCTCGAAATTCTCCAATTCCTTCTTGACCCTGCGCCGCAGTTGTGGTATACTGAATCTGATAATTCCGTGAAAGGATGGAAAAAAGCATGGAAAAATGGGAACGTGAGTTTCTTCGGGATATGGCAAAGGAGAAACTGGAACTGAGTCAGACGGACTGGATGAAAAGCCGTGTAGAGGGCTGGACGGGACTGAACGATCTGACCTCACGCCAGCCAATGATTCATTTCGAAATGGGGACCGTCGGAACACCGGGTTTCCAGTACGAATGCAAATGTGTGTCCGGCGACGCGCGGAGTCTGGAATGGACGATGGGAAGCGAAATGCAGAACTACAAGATGGTCGGAGATGACCGTGCGGTAACGGGAGACTTTTACGTTGGAAACGGGTTCTGGATTCAGCCGTTCGGCATCGAGCTGAAGCGGACGCATACCAGCGGCATCGGATTCCATATCGATCCTGTGGTGGAAGACCTCGACAATCTCGATTTCATTCAGCCGTCGCGGATGGGTTTTGACGGCGAGAGCAGACAGCGTACCATGGAGCTGGCCGGTGACATCTTCGGAGATCTGCTCGAAATCAAAGCCGGAATGAGTGCGCTGTACTGCTGCCCGACGCAGTTTGTCGTAAACATGATGGGGATGGAGAACATGTTTGTGGAAATGTGCGCGAATCCGGACAATTTCCACGAAATGATGGAACGTCTGTCGGACGACTACGTCAAGCACTTCCGGCTGGCTGAGGAAAAAGGGCTGCTGCTGCCCTGCTGCGGCAACAACTGGGTGGCGCAGGGGTCCTTCGCCTTCACCACTGCCCTGCCGGGCAAGCTGGATCGCCCGCACCGGCTGAACGAAGTCTGGGGATTTCTCGATTCGCAGGAGACGGTCAACATTTCTCCCGCAATGTTTGACGAGTTCATCTTCCCCTATTACAAAAAAATCGCGGATCTGTACGGTCTTCTGTCGTACGGCTGCTGCGAACCGGTTCACAACTTCTGGGAAAAATCGCTCTCCCGCCTCGGAAACCTGCGGAAAATTTCCATTTCTCCGTGGTGCGACGAGGAATACATGGGCGAAGAACTCCGGAAGCGCAACATCATTTTCCAGCGCAAGCCCTCCCCACTTTTCGTCAGCGACGACGGCCCCTTCGACGAAGCCGCATGGCGCGCCCATGTCACCAAAACCGTCAAGGCCTCCTGCGGCGGCCGTCTCGAATTCACCTTCCGCGACATCTACAAAACCGGCGGCGATCCGTATCGGCCGCGGCGGGCTGTGGAAATTGTTCGTGAGGTGATTGGGGAACTGTGGGAGTAGGTTATTGGGAGAGTTCCAAAGAACAAAAATCCCTCAAAAAAATCACCTCCACACTCTTGTTCTTTCCAACAGAATGTAGTATAATAAATGGGATTAAGTATATTTACGGAGTATCTATATGGCTGAAAAAAATGAAATCATTGATACATCGGATATCAGTCTGCTTTATCCGGACGCAGATAGCCTGCGGCGGCATTCGATGGGCGAAGAAGTCGCAAAGCTGTCGCAGATTACAGCGGAACAGCTTGAACTGTATTTTCTGATGGATCTGAAAAGCTGTGATTTCGGGAGCTTTTATACCTGCGACCCTGAGGTCATTCTTTACCGGCAGGATACCTTCGAGGATATGACCAATCATCCCGAGCTTGCACATATCCTGTTGAAAATGATTCCCTTTCTCAATGACATCACCGAGCTGCGCCGCATGGGAAGCGATTCGGCCGCGTCCAACGAATCCTACCTCTACAGCATCACCGAGGTAGAACTGTACACATCCCTTCTTGACCACCTGCGGGATAACCTTCTCCCTCTCGCACCCAAATTCAAGAGTACCGCGTTCCGGCGGTTCGCTGAACGAATCAATACGCTTACCGCGAGCGACTACTATAAGAATATCAACAACCAGCTCAAGGAGCTGACCTCACGCGTCCGCGAAATCAAAAGCGTCACCATCGGCGTCAATTTTGATTCTCAGCTCCGCGCCGACCGTGCAGGGGTTCTCTCCATCAATAACGAATACTTCAAGTCCGGTGAGCTGCTGGATAAAATGCTTCGCCTTGACTTCAAATCCGACGAAAAGACCTGCATCGCACCGCTCGTTCCCTTCAAAAAGGGACAGTCCGATAATCAGCAGATGGCCCTCGCCAACGCCTTCAACGGCGCCATCAACGACGTCTTCCGCCAATCCATCCGTTCCTGGAAAAAGGTCATTCAGCACTACGTTCTGGAAAATACGGACTTTCTCATCCGCCTGATGCCCGAAATTGAGTTTGTCACCAAAGCCACGGAGCTTCTGGTTAAGCTGAAAAACAAGGGCTGTCCCCTCTGTCACCCCCAGATTCGGCCAATGGCGGAGAAAAAGTTCACCGCCAAGGGACTGTGCAACCCCATCGTCGCCGTGAAGCTCGACGGAACCGTTGTTCCGAACGACTTCACCTTCGACGAGGACGGCATGATCTACGTCCTGACCGGCCCGAACCGCGGAGGAAAATCCGTAATTACCTGTGCGGTCGGCATCGCGTTTGTTATGGCACAGCTTGGACTCCCGGTCTGCGCGGACGAATGCGTCATCAGCCCCTGCGACGAAATTTTCACTCACTTCCCGACCGGCAGCGAGGACACCATCGATAAGGGACGCCTCGGCGAGGAATGTTCCCGTCTCGGTGCGATTTTCGAGGAAGTCACGGAAGACAGTCTGGTTCTGCTGGACGAATCCCTTTCCTCCACCGGCTCGTTTGAGGGCGCGTACATCGCTTCTGAGGTTTTGCAGGGCTTTTCCATGGTCCGGTGCCGCGGCATTTTCTCGACCCATCTGCATGACCTCGCGGCTTCCGTGGACGCCATCAACGAAACCTGCCTGCCAAAGGGCGGCGTAAAAATCGACAACCTCGTCGCGGCCATCGAAAAAGGCTCGCGCAGCTTTAAAATCCTCCGCGCAAAGCCGGACGGCAAGAGCTACGCGCGCGATATCGCAGACAAATACGGTCTGTCGATCGATAAAATTATGGAAAAGATCAAACGATAAGGTTTCCCACAGTCCAAAAGGAGGTATTCTATGACCGATTTGCTCAAACTGCTCGAAAACGATGCCCGCCTTTCCCCCGAATCCCTTGCGCGGATGCTCGATAAAGAGGTCGGCGACATCAAAACGATGATTGAAAATTATGAAAACGACGGCGTTATCCTCGGCTATCACACCGTCATTGACTGGGACAAAACCAACCGCGAATATGTCTGCGCGATGATTGAAATCAAAATCACACCCCAGCGTGACCGCGGTTATGACCATGTCGCTCAGAAAATTTACAACTATCCCGAAGTGGAATCCCTGTATCTGATGTCCGGCGGCTTTGACCTCGCCGTGTTCATCAAGGGAAAAACCATGCGCGAGGTCGCTTTCTTTGTGGCGGAAAAGCTGGCTCCCATCGAGGACGTCATCTCCACCTCGACCCACTTCGTTCTGCGGAAATATAAGGATAACGGAATCGTTTACGGTGCTGTTCCGGTTGACGAGAGAGGAAATATCATCTGATGCTTGATTACTCCAAAATTCTTTCCCCGACCGTC
>JBJFGC010000083.1:0-4887 GCA_051892315.1 Eubacteriales bacterium | reverse complement strand
GTTTTTATGGTATAATCAAACGAAAAAATTTATCATAAAAACGGAGAATTTGTCATGAACAATACAGAAAGCAAGACCATCGATGCCGAAGAAATCAAGAGAGTCAAGGGACTTGGGTGTCTTCAGGATAAACGGTACCCGGACCAGTTCAATGTTCGTGTGATTACGCGCAATGGCAAGATTACC
The DNA here is from genome assembly GCA_051892315.1 of Eubacteriales bacterium. GTDB lineage: Bacteria > Bacillota > Clostridia > Oscillospirales > CAG-272 > UMGS1696. The sequence continues at coordinate 4,701 of JBJFGC010000083.1, read as the reverse complement.
ACCGATGAGCATCGGGCTGTGGCGGACGCGGCGGATCGCTTCGGAAGCGGCGCTGTTACAATGACAACGCGTCTGACTCTTGAGATTCAGGGCGTTCGCTACGAGAACATCGAACCGCTCATTGCTTTTCTTGCCGAGCATGGTCTGGAAACCGGCGGAACCGGGCCTCTGGTTCGTCCGGTGGTTGCCTGCAAGGGAACGACCTGCCAGTATGGCCTGCTCGATTCCTTTGATCTCAGCGAAAAGATTTACGAACGCTTTTACAAGGGGTATCACACAGTTAGGCTTCCGCATAAATTCAAAATTGCCGTTGGCGGATGTCCCAACAACTGCGTCAAACCCGACCTGAACGACCTTGGCATCATCGGTCAGCGGCTGATCCGTTTTGATCTTGAGAAATGCCGTGGATGCAGAAAGTGCCAGGTGGAGACCGCCTGTCCGATCCATCATGCAAAGGTTCAGGATGGCGTATTGTATGTCGACCCCGCTGAGTGCAATCACTGCGGACGTTGTCTCAACAAATGTCCTTTCGGCGTGACCGGTGAATATACGGACGGCTATAAGGTCTGCATCGGCGGACGCTGGGGTAAGAAAACGGCGTTTGGAAAGCCGCTTGATAAGATTTTTACCTCGGAGGAGGAACTCCTCGACGTGGTGGAAAAGTGTATCTGCCTGTTCCGTGACGAAGGGGTAAAGGGCGAACGCTTTGCTGATACCATCGAACGTCTCGGCTTTGACTATGTCCAGAACAAGCTGCTGAACGGCGGAACTCATTCTTAAAAATGCAACTGCCCGGAAACGATACGTTTCGGGCAGAAAATTTTTCTCACCATGAACAGGAAATAATTATGAAGAAAAAAGTTTTTGCTCTCTTCTGCGCCCTCTTTTTCCTTTTTCTTCCCGGCTGCACGAAGTCGCCGGACGGGACGGAACCAAGCGGAACCGAGGCTTCCCTTATTTTTACCGACGATCTTGGACGTACGGTCACCGTAACTTCGCATGAGCGGACCGCGGTGCTTCTCGGCAGCTTTGCGGAGGTCTGGACCCTTGCCGGCGGCACGGTCTGCGCCTCCGCGGATGACGCGTGGGACGACTTCAACCTCCATCTTCCTGACGACGCGGTCAATCTCGGCGTAACCAAAAGCCTCAGTCTGGAAAAGCTTCTCGCCGCCGAACCCGATTTTGTGATTGCCAGCGCCAATACCCAGCAGAACGTCGAATGGATGGAAACGCTGGAGGGGGCAGGCATTCCGGCGGCTTACTTTGACGTTGCCTCCTTTGATGATTATCTCCATATGCTGAAAATCTGTACGGACATTACCGGCAGGGAAGACCTCTATCAGCAGTACGGTACCGACATTCAGTCGCAGATTGACGAAGCAATTGCGCGCGGGGAACGGCGCGTCGCGGAAGAAGGGGCGCAGACGGTGTTGTATCTCCGCGTGTCGGCGGCAAGTACCCGCGCGAAAAACAGTCAGGGCACGGTCTTTGGTGAAATGCTGGCGGATCTCGGCTGCATCAATATCGCGGACAACGAGGAAAATCTGCTGGAAAACCTCAGTCTGGAGAGTATTCTGACCGCCAATCCCGACCGGATTTTTATCGTTCAGGTCGGAGATGACGCGGAAGCGGTGCGAGCGAGCGTGGAGAACATGTTTGCGGAAAATCCGGCCTGGTACGAGCTGGACGCCGTAAAGAACGGCCGGGTTCACTATATGGACAAGCGTCTGTACCATCTGAAACCCAACGCGCGGTGGGGAGAGGCCTATGAACAGCTCGAAGACCTTCTCGAGAAATAAAATCGTTTTGCTGGTCGGTGGTTTCATCTTCCTGCTGGCGGCCGTACTCAGCGTTTGTCTGGGCAGCTCCGGCATTTTTGTGAGCCGCGCTATTTTTCGCTATGTTCGTCTGCCGCGGACGGCCGCGTGTCTTCTGGCCGGCGCCGGACTTTCGACCTCCGGTGCGGTTCTGCAAAGCGTTCTTGCCAATAAACTTGCTTCTCCGAGCATCATCGGCGTCAATGCCGGCGCGGGGCTCGGTGTGACGCTCTGCTGTGCCGCAGGTGCGCTGTCCGGCTGGATGATATCAGGCGCGGCGTTTCTCGGCAGTCTGCTGGCCGTTTCGGTGATTACTCTTGCGGCTTATCGGACAAGAGCGTCCCGCAGCACTGTGATTCTCGGCGGGGTAGCGGTCAACTCGATTCTGAATGCCCTGTCGGAGTCCATCGCGGTACTGAATCCGGACGCGGCTGTTCTGACGGCGGAATTTCGGGTCGGCGGTTTTTCGGCGGTATCCCATACCCGGCTGCTTCCGGCGGGGATTCTGATTCTTGCCGCGCTGGCCGTTCTCATGACTTTGGGCAACGATCTGGACATTATGACCCTCGGCGACGAAACCGCACAGGGGCTGGGTATGTCCGTGCGGAGAACCAAGGTGATTTTTCTCCTGCTGGCGGCGCTTCTTGCAGGGGCCAGCGTCAGCTTTGCCGGACTGCTTGGCTTTGTGGGACTTCTTGTTCCGCATTTTGTACGAAATCTGACCGGCAGCGTCAGCCGGGTTCTTCTTCCGGCCTGTGCTCTCTACGGTGCGGCGTTTGTGACACTGTGCGACCTTGCAGCGCGCACGCTCTTTGCGCCCTATGAACTTCCGGTTGGAATACTCATGTCCGTCATCGGCGGTCCGTTCTTCCTTCTTCTTTTGCTGAAGCACAAGGGCGGTCACCTCAACGGATAAAAACGCTATTTTTCTTGATCGATTTATGATTGAACTGAACCATGTTACCGCCGGTTACGGTAAGACGGAAATTCTGCACGACATCAGTATGCGTTTCGAGGACGGGAAGATAACGACCATTCTCGGGGTAAACGGCTGCGGGAAAAGCACGCTTTTGAAAACCATTGTTCGTCTGATTCCGATCCTTTCCGGTACCGTCATGGTTGACGGCGCGTTTCTTGAAACGTATTCGCCGGCCGCTCTGGCTCAAAAGATCGCTTATCTTCCTCAGAGCAAAAATGTCCCCGATATGACGGTTCGTCAGATGGTTCTTCACGGCCGTTTTGCCTATCTGCGCTACCCGCGTATCTACCGGAAGCAGGATCTTGCCATAGCCGACGCCGCGCTGAAAACGCTTGGGCTTGAAGACCTTGCCGACCGGAGTTTGTCGGAGCTCTCCGGGGGGATGCGTCAGAAGGCCTACATTGCGATGGCGCTCGCGCAGGAGTCTTCCTCCATTCTTATGGATGAGCCAACCACTTATCTGGACATTGTTCACCAGCTCCGTCTCGCCGACACCATCCGTTCTCTTGCCGCCTCCGGCAGGGCAGTTCTCCTCGTTCTGCACGATCTCTCCCTCGCTCTGAAGCTTTCCGACCGCGTTGCCGTTCTCCACGACGGTCATCTTCTCGCCTTTGGTACCCCTGCTGAAATCCTCTCCTCCGGTGCCATTGAGCAGGCATATCAAGTGAAGATCCGCTCGTTTTCTGCGGATGGGGGAGTGGAGTATTACTATGGGTTATGACCAGAAATCAGAATATCGCCGACGTATTGTATTTTTATTATTGTATAGCTATTAAATAGCGACAATATCCGCATAAATATTCAGAGAGAAATGTTGCAAATTGAGCGTTGACAATTGCTTAAAAAAGGATTATACTCATAGGAAGATAGGGTCTGCCTGTGAGAGAGAGGGAATTTTATGTTGAATCACTCGATCATCGGCGCGGCGCTGGCCTGCCTGACCGGCATTGCGGCGGCGTTCCTGAATTATCTGGTGTCTCTGGTGGTGTTGCGGAGAAAGCCGGAGATGCTTCCGCTGACGTCTGTCCTGCGGCAGTTTATCAACATTCTGTACCTGGCGGCGATTTATTTTTGCGCTCCGTATACACCGTGGGAGCGAATCCCGCTTCTTGTCGGTGCCGTGGTCGGAATTACTGTTTCCATGTTTTTCTTTACCTACCTCCTTGTGAGGGAAAGCAACGGACAAAAGACAAAACAAGACCGAAAACAACTGCAGATGGAACATCTGGAAAAAGAGAAAGAGAAAGGAGATGACTGAGATGGGAAGTGCGTCCGAAACCGTTTTTCCGCTGTTCGGAATTCTTGACGTAACCGGAGAGGTCCTGATGATGTGGATTATCCTGATCGTCGTCGCCGTTCTTTCCGTTCTGGCAACTCATAATATGAAGGAACGGCCGGGAGTCTTCCAGAATATCGTTGAGACGGGGATCGAATATCTGGATCACTTTTTCTCCGGGATCCTCGGAAAAAAGAAGGCGAGAAAGTATTTCTTCTTTCTCGGCTCCATGTTTATCTTTATCATTTTCGCAAACTATTCGGGGCTCATCCCCGGCATCGGACTGACCAAATACCTGAAAGCGCCGACGTCCTCTCTTTCTACAACGCTCGGCCTTGGAATCGCGGCCTTTCTGTTCCTGCAGATTGCCGGACTCGCCCACGGTACCAAGCATTACTTCAAACGCTTTGTCTCGCCGATGTTCTTTATGCTCCCTCTCCTTGTGCTGGACGAATTTATTAAACCCGCTTCTCTTGCGCTCCGTCTTTTCGGGAACGTCTTCGGCGAAGAAACCGTCACGCATGAGCTGTACAGTTTGCTCCCCATCGGCATTCCGGTCATTATGATGGTTCTGTCCCTCCTCTTTTGCGCGATTCAGGCCGTCGTCTTTACCATGCTGGTGTCCATTT
>JBJFGC010000082.1:0-4887 GCA_051892315.1 Eubacteriales bacterium | reverse complement strand
CTTCTTTTCAGGCGCTTTCCCAGATTACCGCGGACTCCAATCCCGAGCTGAACGGCGCGTTTGTCTCCTTCCTTGGTCCGAAGCCGCTTGAACTTCTGGGCGTTGTTCTTCTGACCTCGCTCGGTACATGGGGACTTCCGCAGATGGTCGGTAAGTTCTACGCCATCAAAAACGAAGACGCCATCTCGAAGGGTACGATTATTTCGACCTTCTTTGCCATCATCGTAGCGGGCGGCTGTTACTTCATGGGTGGTTTCGGCCGGCTTTACGCGGATTCCATTGTATACAGTTCCAACGGAAATCCCGTTTACGACAGCATTGTCCCGCAGATGCTGGAAGGTCTTCCGACAGTCATTGTGGCAATCGTCATCATTCTGGTTCTGTCCGCGTCGATGTCCACGCTTTCTTCGCTTGTCCTGACCTCGTCCTCGACGCTCACGCTGGACATGATTCTCCCGCTCTCCAAGAAAACCATGGATGAAAAGAAGAAAATGCTTCTCATCCGCATTCTGATCGTCTTCTTCATCGCAATTTCGGCGATCATTGCCATCATTCAGACCAAATCGCAGGTGACGTTCATCGCTCAGCTGATGGGTATTTCCTGGGGTGCACTCGCCGGCGCGTTCCTCGCACCGTATCTCTACAGCCTGTACTCCAAGAAAGTAACCCGTGCTTCCGTATGGGTCAGCTTCTTCTGCGGCGTCGTCATCATGATTGCGAACATGATCTGCACCTTCACCGGTGTCCCGTTCATCAACGCATACTTCTCCTCCCCGATTAACGCAGGTGTTCTCGCCATGGTTGCCGGTCTGATTCTCGTTCCCATTGTCAGCCTCTTTACCCGCAAGATGGACCAGAAAACCGTCGACAGCATGTTTGAATGTTACGACAAAACCGTCACCGTCCGCGCTTCCACCTCTCTCGAAGACTAATCGTTTTCTGCAAAGCCGTCAGGTTCTCTGACGGCTTTTTCTTTTGTTTCCGGCTTTGTTTGAGGGGGAATTTCCGGGTCAGCCCCCACAAATCTCCTTCAGGAGAAACCTCCCAAAAAATCCTATTCCGTAGTTTACAAAACGGATGTTCTATGTTATAATATATAGTAGGAAAAAAATTTCTGGAGAAACTCATGAACATTCCGAAAATCATGGTCGGCGACGTGCTGGAACTGAAGAAAAAGCATCCGTGCGGCTCGGCGCGGTTTGCGGTGCTGCGGGTAGGAAGCGATATTCGTATTGTCTGCGAAGGATGCGGACGGGATATGGTTCTGCCGCGTGAGAAGCTCGAGCACGCCATCCGAAAAATTCACCATACGGAAACAGAAACGGAGCCGACGGAGAAATCCATCGGATGAACGGATATGGATACGATTGCTGAATCAACCATCAGCCGCCCGAAAAAACGGCTGTCCGAAAACGCGAAAACCCTGCTCTGGTGCTTTTTTCTTCCTGCGCTGCTGACCATCGTCATTTACTGCTGCCTGCAGGTCTATCCGGTCGGGGGAAATTCCGTCCTCGTGCTCGACCTCAACGCACAGTATATCTATTATTTTGAACAGCTGCGCGATATCCTCACGAGCGGAGAATCCATTCTCTACTCCTTTGAACGCGCGCTCGGCGGGGAGTTTCTCGGCATTTTTGCGTATTATCTCTCCAGTCCTTTCTCTCTCCTCGTCGCGCTGTTCCCCAAACGAATGATTACCGAGGCGATGTACCTCATTCTCGTCCTCAAATGCGGCTTCTGCGGCCTGTCCTTCGGGTATTACCTCACGAAAAAGAAGCTCACAAAGCCCCCGTACCGCATCATGCTGTCGACGATGTACGCGCTGTCTTCCTTCGCCGTCGTCATGCAGCATAACGTCATGTGGACCGATAACCTCATCGCCTTTCCCCTTCTCATGCTCGGCCTCGATGAGCTGATCTGTCACGGAAAGTTCAAACTCTACGTCGTCTCCCTCGTTTACGCCATCCTCTCAAACTTCTACATCGGCTACATGGCCTGCCTGTTCGTCGCGGTGTGGTTTTTCATCCGCTATTTTATGTTCACGCCGTCCGAACGCGGCGCCGTCCCGGCTGAGGGCGGTGAAACCAATCATTTTCTGCGCACCCTCGGCCGTATCGTCCTCTGGTCTCTGACAGCTCTCGCCATCTCCGCCATTCTGCTCCTGCCGGTGTACTATTCCCTCTCGTTCGGCAAGCTGGAATTCTCGGATCCCGACTATACGCCCGAACAGCTTTTCAATTTTGCCGACCTGCTCACCAAGGCCTTCTTTGGTTCCTACGATACCGTCCGGCCGGAGGGAATGCCGTTTCTGTTCTGCGGAACCCTCGCGCTCCTTCTCGCGCCTCTGTACTTCTTCAGCGACCGCTTTCCGACCCGCCGGAAGGTCGGCTATGCAGCCATCCTGCTCTTTCTCGCGGCCAGCTTCAATTTCAGCCTTCTCGATATTTTCTGGCACGGGATGCAGCGCCCGAACTGGCTCAACGCCCGTTTTGCGTATATGTTCGCCTTCCTTCTGCTCGTCCTGACCGCCCATGTTCTTGAGCATCTGCACGACTTCGACCGGCGGACGCTCATGGCTTCCGCGGTGTTCTGGTGCGCGATGCTGGTGATCCAGCAAAAAATGGACTACGATTTTCTGAACGACTTCATCGTCGTCTGGGGCGGAATTTTCCTCCTTGCACTGTACGCCGCGCTGGTACCGACGGTGGCAAAATTCACAGAAACGACCGTTTCGGAAGGAGCGGATACGGTCCGTTCCCGTCGGCTTTCTATAGGACTTTGCGCAGTGGTCATCGTGGAAATGCTGCTCAACGCGCTGGCGATGGTATACCAGTTTGACGCGGACGTCTCATACTCCAATCGGAATTCCTATCGCCAGATGGTTGACACCTACGACGAAGCCGTCGCTGTCCTTCCCACGGATTCCTCCTTCTACCGCGCCGAGAAGCTCGTCCATCGCCGCAAAAACGACAATTTTGCGCTCGATATCAACGGCCTGTCCAACTCCACCTCCACGCTCAACGCGCGTGTGGTGGATCTTCTGCACCGGCTCGGCTACGCCGCACAGTCCCACTGGTCCATGTACATCGGCGCCAATGCCGTAACCGACGCATTGTTTGACATCCGCTATGTCATGGCGGACGAAACGGACAACAAGCCGGTCATGGACTACATTCATCGGCTGTACGAACCGTATGCCTCCACGGACGGTCACATCGACGTTTACGAGAATCCCTTTGCGCTTTCGCTTGCCTATTCGGCTGACGAAGAAATTCTCGGTTACGACGTCCCGCCGGAGGACCCCGATGAGGACCGTTTCACCGATCCGTTCACCTACATGAACGACCTGCTGTCTGCTCTGCTCGGGCATGATGTAAAGGTATGGCACGCGTGCCGCGTTGCGGAATCGGAAATCTACGGGGTGGACATAGCCTTTGTGACCGGTCACAGGGGCTACGAGGCCAACGGCGAGATGACACCGAAGCTTCAGTACCTGCTCGACATCGAATCGGACGACCTTTTGTATGCCTATTTCCCGTCCGACTGGCCGCGGGAATGCACCATGAAAGTCAACGACCGGGACATCGGGACGTTTTTCGACAGTCAGAATTTTGCCATCCGGGAGCTTGGCTCCTTTGAGGTGGGGGAAACGGTCGACTTCCGGCTGTATCTCGAGGAAGACGATCTCTACCTCCGCTCGGGCTGCCAGTTTTTCTGGTACTTCGATGAGGAGGCCTTTGCGGAGGCCATAGCCGAGCTGAAGGAGGGCGTGATGGATGCGTTATCGGAAAAGGACAGCCGGGTTTTCGGAACCATCCGCGTTCCCGAGGGCGACAGCGTGGTCTTTACAACGATCCCCTACGATGCCGGCTGGGAGGTTCGGGTCGACGGACAAGCCGTCGAGACGCTGCCGGTGCTGAACGAAACCCTGCTGGCGTTCCGGATCACGCCCGGGGAGCATGAGCTGGAGTTTGTCTACCGTCCCGCCTGCGTTCGGTACGGTCTGCTTCTGTCCATCTCAGGACTGGCTGTCTTCGGGGGCGCATGTGCCTTTGACGGACGCCGGAAAGCCAAAAAAACCGGTCCGAATGAAACAACAAACGAGGAGAACCGCAATGATTGAAACTTTATACGGACGCGTTTTTGAAATGGATGCCCTCGCCTGCACCGCCATCCTTGAATGCGGCGGCGTCGGCTACAAGGTCTCAGTAACAGCGAACACGCTTGCCCAGCTTCCCGCGCCGGAATACGAAGCGGACGGAACGCAGATCGCGGGGAAGCTGGTGCGTATTTACACCCACATGGCCGTTCGGGAGGATGGTGTGGACCTGTTCGGTTTTTACACCCGTGAGGAGCTGGACATGTTCCGGCTTCTCATCAGCGTCTCCGGCGTCGGGCCGAAGGCGGGAATGTCCATTCTGTCGCTGCTGACGCCGCGCAAGCTCGCGATGGTCGTCGCGGCAGAAGACACCAAGTCCATCTCCCGCGCTCCGGGCGTCGGTGCGAAAACGGCGGCACGCGTGGTGCTGGAATTAAAGGAAAAAATCGCTAAGGCCTTCCCGCAGTTTTCCTCCCTCGACGAAGCGGACGTTTCCGCCGAAAAAACGCCGAAGTCTGCCTCGACGAAGCTCACCGACGCACGCGACGCCCTGACCGTCCTCGGCTACTCCCGCTCCGAGGTAGCCGCTGCCATGAAAAACATCGACACTGCAAAATCCCTGGAAGACATCATCAAAGACGCTCTGGCTGTTTTGATGAAGAATTGATGGGAGATCGGGTTTTCGCGGGGAAAGTCTTTAGAAAATCATGGACTTTCCCCGCACCCCGCCTCACAAACGTTCCATAAATTGGTGGGACCAAGATTGGTGCAGATTCGGAAGCTCTGAT
>JBJFGC010000081.1:0-4893 GCA_051892315.1 Eubacteriales bacterium | reverse complement strand
AGCCGTAGATGCCGTAATAATTTGAGAGCACCTGCGTCAGGTTGTCGGATTTCAGATCGGTCATCTGGCCATTTTCCACTACCTTGATCTGTTGGCTGCCGTTTTCGGGATAGTACAGAATGTAGAGCTTATTGCCAAACGTGAAAATCTGATTGATCCAGCCGCCGGCATCCAGCTCGTACTTCTGCCGGAATGTGCCATTCGCATCCATACCAACGACCGAGGTGTCAACCTTAACGTAAATGGTCCCGTCTCCGCTCAGGGCAAAGCCGCTGACGTACATGTTGGACTCATCCACGCCGGCGTTCTTCAGAGCATCGTTAAGGATAATTTCCGTTTCACGCGTACCACTGGCCGGGTCGATCGAACGAAGCATATACGTGTTGGTGGAGGAGGAATAGTCCTCACTGTACTCCCAGCGGTTGATGAGAGCCCAGACCGTTCCGCTGCTGTCGGCCGCCATACTCGAGATGTACGTATTGGACATACCGGAGGTATCCCGTTCCATATCGACCGGCTGCTCGTTCAAGGAGCCGCTCGTCAGATCCACCGTGGCAATGTAGGTCATGCTTTCATAATCCTGATACCAGCCGTCCGCAAGTACCTCATCGTTCCAGTCGTAGCCGCTGACGCGTTCCACGTCTTCCCCAAGCTCGTTGTAGGTAATGGTATAAGTTTTGTTGTAGTACAGATAGACGGTATTTTCGTCTCCGCTGAACAGATTCTGTACATATTCGACGCCTTCCGGCATAAGAATTTCTTCCCCGGAATACACATTGGTACGCTTTTCCTTCACAGGTTCCTTTTTGCCGCACGAAGCCAGCGTGAGCATGGAGGAAGCGAACATTATGCACGCCAGAGCCGCAGACATCATTCTCTTTCCAGAGATTTTTTTCATTGTTCTACCCTCGTTCTTTCTGCAATTTTTTTGCTTTATGATCGAACCGTTTTTCTCCGGTCCGTGCGTTTTTTCTCGAGCTTATGATAAAGGTTTCGGAGACTGTCGGTCACAGTATAGCCGGACAGCCGCAGCAGGATAAAGGAAAGCAGTGCGGCAATCAGAGCAAGCACCGCAAGGGCTGTTTCGAAAATCATGAGGACTGCGCACCGGTAGTCAGCGACCTTGGCCTCATTTTCCCAATACGGATACTCTATTTTATTTTCGCGTATCCAGGAATATTTCAGAACCTTCATGTTATTGTATCGATTCTGCAGTGAGAAACGATCGGACGCCTCCGACACCTCCGTCGTCTCCTCGTTAACGGTAACAACGCCGTTAAACAGGTTGAACGCATACGATTTGACGGCGTTCGGCAGAGCGGTTTCCAGCATCGTGATATGATTTTCATCCCCGCGCAGCTTGATGTAGCCTGCATAGCTCATGTACATTCTGGGACGTTCCCCGTAAGTGTAATTGTAGATTCCATGCTCGAAGGCCCGTCTGGTAACGCCAGTCACGGTGAACGGAACATCGTTCACGCTCATTTCCATCCCGACGATGTTGACCGCGCCGAAAATCTTCCACGCGAGGTCCTCGTCAAGAACCACACCATTCGGGTTGGAGGGATCGTTCAGAAAGGCTGAGCCGCAGACAAACTCCTGCGGATGGAAGACGAAGAAGTCCCCGCCGGCCGCCGTCACCTCCGCTGTGGCGCTGCCCATCGGGCCGGTGACGGTCATGGTTTCCTCGACCGCGTAGGTATACGTCCACGAACGCGCGTTTTCGTTCGGTGTAACGGACGACTCCAGAAGGGCTGTGTCAATGCCGATGACCCACGATTCGACCTGATCCTTCGACAGGGCCGCCCCCTCCTCGGTATACAGCGTAACAACAGCGTAGCGTTCCCCGTTTGCGGACCAGCGTTCACCGGCATCGATAAAGTCGATGGTGCCGGCAAGAAGAGCGGCCACTCCCTCGAAAATCCCGAGCAGGAGGGCGCTGAGAAGGAAGACCAGCGCGGCAATGCCGGAGATGCGCAGCAATGTTTTATTGACCTTTTCGTTCACGGTTCCACCCTCTTATCCGTTTTCGTTGGCCAAACGGACCTGCTGCCGGTCGGAAATCGGGGAGGTAGCGTTGGTAATGACAAACTCACTTCCGTACAGACCGGACACCGCGGAGTTGGTAGCGTCGGACGCAATCACCTCAATGGCACAGCGCACGGCAGTATAGCGCACGCCGAGCGGCGTCTTCTTGGAAGTGACGGTCAATACGAACTTTCCGTCGTTATCCTCACGGATGGCGGAATTGGGAAGCACGCAGTCGTAGGACTGGCTGCGGTCGCCGATGGAGAATTTGAGAGTCTGCCCCTCGTAAACATCTCCCGTCACGGTAATAACCACAATGCGGTTCTTGCCCTGGCTTTGCGGATCGGAGCGAATCTGGGTCACGGACGCGGAAACATCGGAATACCACCAGGAATTGGTAATGCTGCATTCCGTGCCGACCTGCACCTTGCGCGCCTCCTCGGCGGACATCGTAATTTCGCATATGTAGCCCTTGTCGGCGATTTCGATGCGCGCGACGGTCTGTCCGCTGGTCACGGTATCCCCTGGCACGACGTCAATGGAAACGATACGGCCGGCGATGGGGGCGTTGACCGCCGTTGTTTCGGGGGCATTTTTGTATTCTTCGATTTTTGCCTCAAGCTCCTCTAACTTTTTGAGCTGGTCGGCACGTTCGTACTCGGTGGTTTTTTCGGTCTGATTTTCTGTTGCCTTGGTGATTTCAAGCTGTGCCTCGAGGTCCCGGATAGAGGCTTCGGCTGTTTCGATTTCCTTCAGGAGATCGTCGGGGTCCTTTGGGGTGTCCGCCTTGCTCAGTTCCTTCTGCTTGGCTTCGAGGTCTTTGGTTTTCTGCTTCAGCTGTGCCTCGAGGCTTTCGAGATCGGCTTCGTAGGTTTCAAGGAGAAGCGTATACTCCGTGACCGTTCCGGATGCAATGTTCTGCTTGCGGAGCGATTCGACCTTGGCTTTCGCCTCCTCGTACTTTGCGGTAATTTCGGTAAGCTCAGCATTGGCTTCGTCGTATTTTTTCTGGGCTTCGGCAAGGTCGTAATTGGCTGCATAGTCGATGACGTCGTCCACTTCGGGCAGGCCGACGATGTCGAGTTTGTCTCTTGCATCGGAAATCTGGCGTTCGAGGGCGTCCATTTGGTCAATCACGTCCTCCTGCGAACGGTCGTAGGATTTTTGGAGAGTGAGAATTTCATCGACTTCCCACCGCTGTGCACGATAATACTCTTCCTCCGCCTTTGCAAGATTGTCTCTTAGATTCTTTTCTTCAGAATTGGAAACAACACTTCCCTCGCTGATGATATTTCCCTCACTGTCGTATTCGTCATATTCTTTGTTTTCAAGATAATCGTCCAGAGCCTTTTTCGCTGTTTCGTAGGCCGTCTCATATTGTTTGATAATCGCTTCCACTTCATCAAAAAAGTCTTCTTTCGCGCGGTCGTACTGCTTATTCAGCGTATCAATCTGACTTTCCAGCGTTTTAATTTCATTTGTGAGCTTGTTCGCTTCGGTAATGTCGCCGGAGGAACCCATGATACGGTCCAGCTTCTCCTTCCACGTCTTTACCTCCGCGGACAGCTCATTGTAGCTCTTTTCGACAACCGCATAATCTTCTTCGGCGATTGCCAATTTTTCTGCAACCGTGAGTGTACTGAGAACATCGTCCTCAATCAACCCTTCCGCCGTCTGGATTTTTCCCTTGATTTCCGTGATTTTGGAGCTCTGCTCCGCAATCCGGTCGTTTAGATCGTCGATTTCCTCCTCTAAGGCGTCAATTCTCGTCTCAAGGATGGAGGTTGTATCCACGCCGTTCTGCAGAGCAGCGTATTCCTCCTTCAATTCGGCAAGCGTCTTTTTTTGATTCTCAACCGCCTGCATAGCGTCCTGGATGGTTTTCGACGACTGTTTATCCGTCACTATGTCGGACAGGAGAGCAAGTTCGTAGGTACGCTTCAGCGTGTCGTATTCCTCCTGCGCTGCCTTGAGCTGATCGCTCGCCCCGCCCTGCAAAGCAAGAATGGGCGAATCCTTTGACACGGTTTCCCCTTCCTTTACGTATACGGAAACCACCTTGCGGGACTGAACCGTGCCGTTTTCCGCTTCGGCCTGATCCGCTTCATACTGCACATTGTAGCTTTCGTTGGCCTTGACCGTTCCGTCGACCTTGACGGAACTTGTGATTGTCCCGGAACGGGCGTACTGCGCGGACACTTCGGGAAGCGTATAATTCAGGATGGTGTTCGAAAAAAAGGTCAGAAGCAGAAGAACGACCAGAAAAATGATGGCGACATTCTTGATCCAAGCTCTGCGGCTTGCGGAATCCTTAGACATTTTAATACTCCTTCTTTGTATGGGGCTTTATCCATCTCCCTCCATAGCCCTGCGAGGGACATGGCTGCAAAAATACGAGAGCGTTGCCTTTCTTTATCCCTTCACCGAAGCGGAATACGAAAGCCTGGAGGGTGTGATGCCCGAGACCCGCTACGAGCCCAGAGCCAAGCTTTGGGGCGGGGAGCGGAAGAGCCAGCTGGAGGATGTGGCCCAGGGGAACATGACCCTGGAGGAGTTCCTGGACACCCTGACCCTGGAGGAGCAGGTGTGGCTTCTCGGCGGCCAGCCCAATACCGGCGTTGCCAACACCTTCGGCATCGGCAACAACCGGGATCATGGTATTCCCAACGTCATGACTGCCGACGGCCCTGCCGGTGTGCGCATCCGTCCCGAGCTGCAGGTTTACACCACCGCCTGGCCCTGCGCCACCATGCTGGCCAGCACCTGGAACCGAGCGCTGGTGGAGGAAGTGGGCGCTGCCGGTGCCATGGAGCTGAAGGAGAACAATCTGGCCAGCTGGCTCACCCCTGCCATGAACATCCACCG
>JBJFGC010000080.1:0-4972 GCA_051892315.1 Eubacteriales bacterium | reverse complement strand
TTGAAGGGGGTGCGGGGGAAAGCTTTTTTTCAAAAAAGTTTCCCCCGCGAATCCCATCAAACTCACGTTTTTACTTCTTTTTATTATTCTTATCTGGAGGAAGCATCATGGATACCCTTTTAAAAATTGTTCAGACCATCAATATGTACCTGTCGGACTACATTCTCATTGTCCTTCTCATCGGCGTGGGGCTGTTCTACTCGATCAAAACCCGTTTCGTACAGGTCCGCTGCTTCGGTGAAGGGATGCGCCGCGTCTTTGGCAACATTTCCCTCAATGGCGGTTCCCGTAAAAACGGGATCAGCTCGTTCCAGGCTCTCACGACCGCAGTCGCGGCGCAGGTCGGCACCGGCAACATTGTCGGCGCGTGCGGCGCGATTCTGATCGGTGGTCCCGGCGCGATCTTCTGGATGTGGATCATCGCCTTCTTCGGCATGGCGACCATCTACGCAGAGGCCGTTCTCGCGCAGAAAACCCGCCGTGTTTCCGCAGACGGCACCGTTTCCGGCGGCCCGGTATACTACATCATGACCGCGTTTCCGAATAAGTTCGGGAAATTCTTAGCCGGCTTCTTCGCCGTTGCAGCCGTCCTCGCCCTCGGCTTCATGGGTTCGATGGTACAGTCCAACTCTATGGCGGAATCCTGCAGCAACGCGTTCGGCATTCCGACGTGGGTGGTTGGCGTTATCGTAGCGGCGGTTTCCGCGTTCATCTTCATCGGCGGCGTGAAGCGCATCGCCTCCTTCACGGAAAAAGTCGTACCGGTTATGGCTACACTGTACCTTCTCGGCGGTCTGATTCTTCTGATTTTCCGCATCCGTTACATCCCCGAGACCATCGGCATGATCTTCAAGTACGCCTTTGTCCCGAACGCCATCCTCGGCGGCGGCATCGGCTACGCCCTCAAGACCGCCATCAGCCAGGGCGCGAAGCGCGGTCTGTTCTCCAACGAAGCCGGCATGGGTTCGACTCCGCACGCGCACGCGCTGGCCGATGTGGAAGACCCGCACGACCAGGGTGTTGTCGCAATGATCGGCGTCTTCATTGACACGTTCATCGTCCTCACCATGACCGCCCTCATCGTCATCTCGACCCTCTACGCGGGCGGCGGCGTTCTCGCGGACGGCATCGAGGAAGGCGTCTCCAAAACGAACATGGCGCAGCTCGCCTTCTCCGGTATCTTCGGAAACGCGGTCGGCAACGGATTTGTGGCCATCTGCCTTCTGTTCTTCGCCTTCTCGACCATCATCGGCTGGAACCTTTTCGGCCGCATCAACATGAACTACCTTTTCGGCAAAAAGTCCAATCTCGTCTACTCCATCATCGCCCTTGTTTTCATCTTCCTCGGCTCGGTCCTCTCCAACGACCTCGTCTGGGAGCTCACCGACACGTTCAACCAGCTCATGGTTCTCCCCAACGCCATCGCCCTGTTCGCCCTTGCGAAAATGGTGAGCGGCGGGAAGGAAAATAAGAAATAACGCGCGGGAGCGGGTACTTTTCGGAAAAGTACCCGCTCCTGTCCTTTTCAAAAACGCTCCGGGTGAAAATCACCCGCTTTTTCTTTTTCGGCTTCCTCCGTTCCGGCTTCTTTTGCTCTGGAAAAAAATACTCCCGCAAAAATCCGCAAAAATTCCTTCGGCACGGGGAAAATAAGCACAGAAAAATTTCTCGATCCTCGGAGGAACCCTCGTATGACGTCGATTCTTCTTCCGGAAGACGCCGACTACCTTGTGCAGGCGATGACACGGGAATGCGCCGACCTCCCCTATGCTGCGCGCGTGGGCATTGCCGCCGTCATCCTGAACCGCGTGGAGGACGAACGCTACCCCGACACCGCCGCTGCTGTTCTCGCCGCCTGGGAAACCCCCGCCTTCTCCGCCCCGCCGGACGAAACCGAATACCGCCTCTGTCTCGACGCCTACAAGGCTGCCGCAGACGGCGCGGACCCCACCGCCGGCGCCCTCCACTTCACGACCTACGAAAAGGAAATTGCCATCGACCCCACCTTCCCCCGCTACACCGCCGTCATCGGCAGCACCGTGTTCTGGTAAAAAAAATTCCGTACAGCCGAAGCCATACGGAAATGAAAACTCCCTGAAGGGAAACGCGGGGAGGGGACTTTTGGAAAGAAGTCCCCTCCCCGCAAAACGATTGTTCTGCTCTGTTTCTCAATTATACCCCAGAACCTTCTGGCAGAAGCCATGGAGGAGCATAGCGAGTTCGCAGCGGAGCGCGTTGTCCTTCGGGGTGAGCTTGCCGCCGCTGGTGATAAGGATGTTGTATTTGGTGGCAAATTTGACGCCATCCTCCGCCCAGGTGTCGATGTCGCTCTTGTCCGTGACACTGATGTTCACGCCCGTCAGAGGCGTAGAGATGTTCTGGATGAACATGGCGTAGCGGTACATCAGGAGGTACATCTGCTGGTGGGTGATCGGGTCGTTCGGGCCGAACTTGCCGTTGCCGTAGCCCTGTACAAGGCCGTTGGCGACGCCCCATTCAATGTACGGAACGGCCCAGGAAATCTGCGCGTCGGTCGTGGAAACGTCCGTGAAGCTGGAGCCGGTGTATTTGCTCGTGTCGACCTTTGCCAGACGGCCGAGAACCGTCACAAACATTGCACGGGTCATGGTGGTCTTCGGCTCAAACTTGGTCGCGCTCATGCCGTTAAACAGACCTTCGCTGCATACGAACGCCACTGCTTCGTAATACTGGTCGTTGGAGCTGATGTCCGTGAAGGGGTTCGTCCAGGTATTTGCGGTGGTTTTGTCCGTCGTGGAAGAAGTCGAGGAGGTGGATTTGACAAAGGATGCCGTGATTGTCACGTCGTCGTCAACATTCTCAAGGGTGTAGACAGCGGCGCCGGTCTTGTCGTTCAGCACGTAAGTAGACGCCTTCAGAACGGACTTACCGTCAACCTTCACGTCGGAAATCTTATAGCCAGTGTTCGGGGTGATGGTGAACTTCACGTCGTCCCCGTGGCCGACGGTGGCCTTGTCCGCCTTCACCGTACCGTTGGTGATGTTTTTGTCAATGGTGATGTCGTAAATGCCGGGAATATTGCCTTCCGAGAACTCCAGCGTGTCGCCCTGCGCGACCGTCAGCGTGATGCTCTTGTCCCGGTAGATGAGCTTGGCGTCGTCTTCCTTCGCACCGATTTTCTTGGTGCTGGTGACGGTTACATGGAGGTCTTCGCAGTCGTCGTAGTCAATCCATTCGGAGGGAAGGGTGAGCGTGCAGCCGTTGAGGTCGATGGTGATGTCGTTCTCGAAATCGGGTGCAAACTGGTAAGTGGAGGAAAGGCTCTGGTCCTCACCGAACTTGATTCGAATTACGTTGGCGGAAGAGAGCGTGATTTCGAATTCGTCGTCGAAATCTTCCAGTGCATCCAACGCGTCGCGGAAGCTCTTGAAGGTCTGGCTTTCACGCACAGAGGTCGATGTGGAGGATTTGTAAATCGTTACGCTGCATTCCGCGTCCTCTACCTCCATGGTAAAACGATAGGACTTGGAGGTAGAAGAATACGTGGTGCCGCCGTAGACGAGATACAGGTAAAGCATGACTTCGCCGTCTTCCACGTCAGAAGCTTCCACAATATCTTCGTCGCCGTTCTTGCCGTACACTTCAAGGTAAAGACGTGCGCCGGGGAGGAAATCTTCCAGCTCGTCTTCGTCTTCAATCACCTTTCTGGAAATGGTGCTTGTCGTGGAATCCTTGTAGTATTTGATGGTAATTTCTTCAAAAATGTCTTCCCAGTCAAGCGTCTTGCCGAGGGTGATTTTTGCGTCGGAATCAATGACGTAATCGCTGTCGATGTTGGAGAGGCCGTACACTTTTACGAGGTCGCCGACCGTTACGGTGAAGGTAATAGTGACAGAGCCATACGTATCCTTATACGTTACCTGAACGGATTGATTCCCCGAACTTGAGAATTTGGATGTACTCATGGTGAATCTGGAAGGATAACTGCTATAAGAAATCGTAGCAGAAGTATCATCAGAATAGGTCACCAAGATAGAAAGACCGCTTAAATCGCTTGAAGTAATGGTATCATTTACATTATATGTAGTTTTAGTAGGAAGCTTAAGAACAGAAACCGTCTTGATTGTCTTGGTTTCTTTTGCAGAAACTGCAATTGCAATGGTGTCGGACTTGCCCGCATAGCTTACCGTGAGAGTAGTATTGGAAGTAGTCAGCGCTGTACTCGGTTCAAAAGTAATTTCACTGTAATCCGCCGCGGAAAGGGTAACCTTGTCACCGTTGCTGTATGTTACTTTAATGGAAACATTCTGACGCGAAATGACATCGCCAACCGTGTACTTAGAACCATTGGAGGGAGAAACAATCTGAATTCCCGTTACTTCATTGGCTGCAACGCTGATTGCAACAGAAGTTGTTTTGGGAATATTTCCTTCCGTGTACGAAACCGTAACGGAAGTATCCGTTTTTCTGAGGTCATTCATCGGGCTAACCGAACATTTGGAAGTAACATCTTCCGTACTGCCATCGCTGTATGTAGCAATTACAGCAGCACTGCCAAAGCTGAAAGAATCTCCTGTCGTGTATTCCGTCTTCGGAGTTCCAGTAACGTCAATTTTAGTAAGGGTTCTTGCGGTAACAGTAACTGTACAGGATGCTTCGAGACTTTGATAATAAGCATAAATGGTAGCAGAGCCTACCCCTTTTGCCGTAATTGTTCCGTTTGACACGGAAACAACGTTAGAATCTGTGGTACGCCATGTTACATCATAGCCACCGTCAATCGTCAGTGTGGCTGTACTTTTGGAACCGGCATCGGAAAGAGCAACTGCAGAAACTTGCGTACCATCTAATAAAATCTTAAGCTCGGTCGGCTCATCCGCAAACACTGCTGCGGGCAGAATCATTACGACAGCCAGAACCATCGAAACAATCTGCAAAAATTTCTTTTTCATTTTATTTCCTCACTTTCTGAATCATAACCAGCCTTTTCTTT
>JBJFGC010000079.1:0-4982 GCA_051892315.1 Eubacteriales bacterium | reverse complement strand
CCATGGCGGTCAGGGTCTCGGCGGCCCCAGAATTTACGAAGTAAATTCGCCGCTCACTTTACGGCTTCTGATAATTTGGATAGACTATATCTCTGTCAACTGGGATAGTCTATATGGCTACCAGCTGCACCCAATAACCCACCCCTACCCGAAAAGGTTTGGAGGTTCTTAGGGACCTTTCCTCAAAAGGTCCCTAAGCGGGGCCTGGGGCAGAGCCCCAGTGCGTACCTCCCAGTGCGTATCTCCCAGTGTGTACCCCCCCAGCACATCCTCAGCGACATACCGTCAACTCAATCAATAAATCCCGATCATCATCATCAGCCGCCTTGTTGCGGCGTAACGCACCACACTTCCGACAGCGGTGCGTCAGGATGAAACCGCGTTTCGGATCGGGCTCAGCGGAAACCGCATCCATGATACCACCGCAATCGGACGCCCGGTCACCCGGATTTACATCAAGGTGCAGGGAGCATAGACATTTCGGACAGTGGTTCCGCGAGGTGTACTTCAGGGGCGGCACCTCGCAGCCGCAGTTTGCACACGTGAATCCACTGTCGTTTTTCGTAAATCGCTTGCTTTCCATTCGTTTCGCTCCTGTCTCTGTAGAATGTGTGTACCCCAATTTTTCATAAAATTTTCCCTCCGGTGAATAAGCACCCTCTCAATAAGCGAAAATAGGACTGTGAAACGCGTCGTTCCGCGAGGCTCTCACAATCCGCTCTGCTTCGGACAGGGCAGGAATATCCATCATCAGGAAGGAATGGTATTTTTATGAAACGATTCAATCTTACAAAACTTGCTGCGGCTGTGGCAGCCGTCCTTGTGATGTCCGCCTCCGCTGTACTCCCGATTGCGGCGGCCGACACGCCTTCGTTCTCCCTCTGCACCGCCGAGGCGGCCGGCACGTTCGCTACGCTTACCGCCGGAAACGGCGGCGCAGCCAATGGCGCCGGAAATAACGCCGGAACCAACGAAGGCCTGACCGGTGAAACCCCGAACGACGGCCTGACCGGAAATGCCGGCGGAACCATCAACGGAAACGGAAACGGAAACGGCACCGCAGGCGACAACATCCCCGGAAACGGGAACGATATCTATAACGATAACGGCATCGCCGGAAACGGTACTCCTAACGACGGCATGGTCGGTAACGACGGAATGGTCGGGGACGACGGGATAGTCGGTGACAACGGCACGGACAACGGCATCGTCAACGACGTCACCGGAAACGGCACCGCAGACGATAACAACGCCGACCGGACGCAGAATACAGACAATACCACCGACCGGAACGGCACCAACTGGGCCTCCATCCTCATCGCACTCGTGATTGCTGTCGCCCTGATCGTCGTCATCGTCGCACTGATCCCCCGCAAACGGACGGATCACTGAATCCAATGGAGCTTACGGGGGAAACTTTTTGGAAAAAGTTTCCCCCGTTCCCTTTCCAAAACGTTCATCCGGACGGGAAAGACAAGGGAAGGGCAGTGCGTATGACCGGCATCTTCCTGCACAGCCATCTTGCTCTTCCAAATCTGCCCCCGGATGGAAATGGTACGTTTTTGAGGCCCTTGAGGTTTTCCAGAAGGGCGCAGAAGCCCCTTTCTCCCCTCACACCGCTGCATACCAGAGCGCACTGGGGAGAACCTCCGCCTGAACGACGCGGGACGCGCCCGTTTCGTAAACCTCGCCGTCCAGACAGTACCGCTCCGGCCCCTCGACGGTGATTTTCCGGCACCGGCGATAGGCGATGATTTCGGCGAACGCCGGCTCCATCCGACCCTGCGCGTCGATGTAGGTCCCGGCCTTGTACGCCCCAACGAGAGAGAGAAACCGCCGGCGGGAGAGATCGTTAATCACCAAAACGTCCATTTTTCCGTCGTTCAGAAGGGCCAGCGGCGCCGCGCAGAACCCCCCGCCGCAGTAGCGCGCGTTCGCCGCCGCTGTCAGAAGAAGGTTCCGCTCGAATACCTCCGTTTCCGCGCAGGGCACGCCGTCCAGCGGCTCGATGCCCTCCACGGTCACGCGGGCGCAGAGCGGTTTTTTGAGCAGCAGCGTTTTCGCCACCCCCGCGAGATACGCGGCGCTGCCGTGAAGAAACGGCATCCGCTTCAGCGTGTCGGTCTCGTGAACCACATCGCAGTCGAAGCCGATGTTCATCATGTTCACAAAATACCGTGCGGCCCCGCCGGACGACGCACGGATCACGTCAATTTTGTTCAGCTCCGCCTTGCGGAACGCGCCGGAATCGTTTGCGTAGGCGGAAAAATCGTTGCCGCTGCCCACCGGGACAACGGAAAACGATGCCGTTTGCCCCGCGTCCGCGGCCAGAATGCCGTTGACCGCCTCGTATACACTCCCGTCCCCGCCGTACACGATGAGGTGAACAAACGGGTCGCGGGAACAAAGCTCCGCGGCCAGCTCCTCCATGTGGCCGGGGTGTTCGCTTTTCACGACCCGGCCGCCGGTCTGTGCTGCCGCCTTTTCCACGGCGGCGCAGAGCCGGTCCGCACCGCCGCCCGACGCCGGATTGACAAGATGCACCTGCTGCCGATCGCAGACCGGCGGGAGAGTCCTTTTTACTTTCATAACGGAGAGTTCGCCTTTCCCAAAACTTGAATTGTCAGGCCCAGAAAGCGCTTGTAGGTTTCCGTCAGCAACCGGAACGCGTCCGAATTTGAATTCAAATTCTCAATTCTGCTTCCGTACCGACTGATATTCATCGTAAAACTTATAGTACGGGCAGCCGCCGCCGGTGAGAAAGCGGTACTGCTCGTCCTCGTCAACGTCAACCACACAGCCGAGCGTACCATCCTCGTCCACGACGTCATAGTACGCGCACGTCTCACACGGCCGTGCCCGTTCCGTCCGCTTACCGATCGGTCCGGTCGATCCGGTCGGTCGGGTTTTGTTTTTTTCTTCCATGGCTTCACACTTTCTCCGCCGCGCGGGCCGCGTCCAGCAGCGCCGCACGCTCGTTGGCAAGCTCGCCGCGCATCACGCGGTCCAGCAGCACGTCCAGCGTCTGCCCGACTGCTTTCCCGCGCAGGCCAAGCTCCGTCAGGTCGCGTCCGCTCACGCGCAGGTCCGCCAGGCACACGCACGCGCCGGACGCCCGCAGCTCCTCCGTTGTCCGGAGAATCTGTGCCGCCGC
Source organism: Eubacteriales bacterium (assembly GCA_051892315.1). GTDB lineage: Bacteria > Bacillota > Clostridia > Oscillospirales > CAG-272 > UMGS1696. The sequence goes on along the minus strand of JBJFGC010000079.1, from coordinate 1,828 downwards.
GCTTTCACAAAGCAGCCCCAGAGCGTACTGGTACGCCGCTGTCACAGCCGGGAAACCCGCGCCGCCCTCCTTCATGCGCCGCGCTGCGGCGTAGGGGTCGTCCGCCTTTTCCGGAACGGTATCCGGCAAGCGGTAAGCATGCAGCCGCTCCACGGCGCGCAGCCCGTCCCGCGACGGTTTCAGCGACCGCATCTGCTCCCGGCACACGTTCCCGTCCGCGTCGGCAAACAGCAGTGCGTAGTTCAGCGCCGTCTCCTCCGCCTTCTCCGGCGTCACGCGGCATGCCGTCAAAAACGCCCGTGCGCGTTCGAGGCAATCTGCGGTGCGGACGACCGAAGCAGGCTCCAGTCCGGGCAGGACACGCGCGACAACCTCGGGGTACGAACGCAGAATCCGCGGTGCGGCGGCGCCGGCGAGCAGTTTGGTCAGCTCCGCATCAATCCGTTCTCTGGAAATCAGGTCCAGCAGACCGGACAGGCTCCGGATGGCCGTGCTGCACTCGGTATCGGGGGAAAAATCCAGCGTTGACGCGAAGCGGAGGGCGCGCAGGATGCGCAGGCCGTCCTCGGAGAAGCGTTTTTCCGCGCTTCCGACGCACGAAATGATATGTTTTCGGATATCGTCGGCGCCGCCGTGGTAGTCGACGATGCCGGCGGAGGGGCTATAGGCCATGGCGTTGACGGTGAAGTCGCGGCGGCAGAGATCCTCCGCGAGGTCATCGGTAAAGGTGACGTTCTCGGGGTGGCGGCCGTCGAGGTAGACGCCGTCGACGCGGTAGGTTGTGATTTCGATGTTCATCCCGCCGCGGACGAGGGTGACGGTGCCGTGTTTCAAGCCGGTTTCGACCATACGGCAGTCGGAGAAGGCGGCGAGGGTCTGTTCGGGTCGTGCGGAGGTTGTGATATCGTAGTCGCCGGGGGTCCGTCCCATCAGAAAGTCGCGGACGCAGCCGCCGACGACGTAGGCATGGTATCCGGCGGCATGCAAGCGGTCAAGTGCGAACGCGGCCGCCTCCGGAAGCGGAAAATCGTATCTCATGGTTTCATGCTATCTCTTTCTCTATCTCTTTCTCTTTCTCGATCTTTATCGCTGTTCCCTGGTTTTCCCGGGAAATCCGCACTCGTCGGCGATGGGGCAGTCGGCGCAGCGGGGAGAGCGTGCGGAGCAGTATTCGCGGCCGAAGAGGACCATACGGTGGCAGTACGCGGACTGTTCCGCGGGTGGGACGATATCGGCGAGGATGCGTTCGACCTTCACGGGGTCGCGCAGGTCGGTATCGTAAAAGCCGATCCGGCCGTTGATGCGGATGCAGTGGGTATCGGCGACGATGCCGGGAATGCCGTAAAGATCGCCGAGGACAAGGTTGGCGATCTTTCGTCCGATGCCGGGGAGGGCGAGCAGCTCGTCCATGGTACGGGGGACCTGTCCTTCGTGCCGCTCGACGATTCTTTTCGCCGCCGCGATGATGGACTCCGCTTTGGTATGGTACAGTCCGCACGGCCGCACAAGGGCTTCGACCTTCTCAATCTCCGCCTCCGCCATGGCGTACACGTCCGGAAATGCCTCAAACAAGGGGCCCGCGACAAGGTTGACGCGTTCATCGGTACACTGTGCCGACAATCTCGCCATGACCAGCAGCCGCCAGGGGTCCCCCTCATACGTCAGCGAACACAATGCGTCCGGGTACAGGGTTTTCAGTTGTTCGATAATCTTCTCAATCTTTGGCATGGTTTTTTTCTTTCCTATTGAAATGTGGTTTTTGTGTGGGGGGGACGCTGGGGCGCTGCCCCAGACCCCGCTTAGGAACCTTTTGAGGAAAGGTTCCTAA
>JBJFGC010000078.1:0-4991 GCA_051892315.1 Eubacteriales bacterium | reverse complement strand
ACGCAATCTTCCCCTGTTTACAAAAAATTTACATATAAAAAGATGGCTGTTGGTTAAAACAGCCATCCGCCTCCCTTTTTCCGTTTTCCCTTTTTCTCCTCACACGGCTCGCAGCGAAATTCCTCCGGCACCTGGACAAGCACCGCGTCCTCGCCGATGCAGATGATTTTGTCCCATGGAATTTTCAGCGCGTTCTTACAGCAAAACATCCCGAAAAGTTGGTCGGTCACAAAAATCGCACAGATTTTCCCGCAGTCCACGTCAATCTGATAATCACAGATGAATCCCAGCCGCCGTCCGCCGCACGTATTGATGACATCCTTTTCCCGAAGCTCCGATGCGTTCAGAATCATGGTATACCTCCGGCAATGGTCTGCACTATATGTATGCGCCGTCCACGCTCATCATGCGAAAAGCCTCCTTATTTTCTTTGGCCTCTCTTGAGTTGTCCGCAGAAACAGCACAGAGCCGGTACTTTGCGGAAAAGTACCGGCTCCGAAATATTTCTTATTTTGCCGTAATCAGCACGCCGCTGCTCGACTTTATTTCGATAGAATAGCTGCCGTCCGTCTGTCGGATGACCGGAACCGTCCCCTCGGACGACAGCACCGTGACTTCACGATCGTCCGCACGGAAGATCACCCGATACGTTTTCGGATGGACATCCATCGGGTCATCCGCCCCGCAGAGAAACAGGGCATAGGCTTCGGATTCCTTACGCGACACCATCTGTCCGACGACGAGATTTTCCCCGTTTTCGGCGTGAACGTCCTGGAAAACCCCGGTATCAAGAGCCTTGATCGGCTTCTGATGTACGTTTCTTAGTTCCTCTGCCGTTTCAAAACCGATGAAATGGGTGGCAACACGGCGGTACTTCATATATTCTTCCGCAAGAACACGAATCTCCGCGTTCACCTTCTTCAGCTTTTCATACTGCTCGGTCTTCTCGCCCTTTTCGTCGAGAACCTGGTTGTGCCACCATCCCGCAGTATAGCAGGCCCACGTAATGTTCTCCACGCCAAACGCCATCGCGGAGTACGCCTGGAACCGGAGCTGATTTTCGCTGATCCAACGATCCGGCCGACTGGAGTTCACCTGCAGGACAATCCACAGGCTCCGTCCGGTCCGCAGACAGGCGTCCGCGGCGATGCGCAGGTTTTCGTAGGCTCCCGCCACCGACGCGGAATACATGTAAAAGTCATAGCAGAGGTAGTCCGCGCCGACCTGTTTACAGTATTGGTCGATGTGTTCTGCATAGGTTGGCGTACCGAGCTGGTTCACGGTTTCCGCCGCGTTGTTCTGCGAAACGGACGCATAGTTCGGGTACAGGTTGAGGTACGCAAACTGATTGGGGAATTTCTGTTCGATGCGGCGCAGCACCTTTCCGTAGTACGGGAAATCAAGCGCAGACGGTTCGTCGCCGGCGTCAATGGCCCAGATGGCCGGATGATCGACAAATTGTTCCGCCGCCTCATCGTACTTTTCCATCGGATTGGAGGCTTCCATTTTGCCCGCGTTGTCGCCGTCGCCGCCCCACCAACCCGGAACCACGCCGCTGACAATCGCGCCGATGCCGTATTGTTCCATCAAGTCCAGCGTCGGCTTGTCATAATCCATACAGACAACAAAGTCAATGCCGCAGTCCTTCAGATCGCGGATGTGCGCTTCCGTCCGTGCGTAGGGGCGGAGATGGTATACGCCGATGTTCAGGCGTTCCCGGTTCATACGTTTGTTCATATGCTCCTCCTTATGCGTTCTTTTCGAGGCGGTACTCTATGGTATACGGTCCTTCGGCTGCCGGCTGTACCCGAATCAGCATCGCGTCCCCCGCGGAAAGCTCAAGGTTCATCGCGTTCCACGTTCCATCCATGGCAGTCTGCCGTCCGGTTGTACGGCTGACGCTGTACAGGCGCACGGTTTCCTTAAAATGCAGTGCAAAAGACCTTGCGCGTGCAAAATCCCGGTTCAGAATCAGCAGATAGCGGTTGCCGTACGCGTCCTCCAGTTCACCGACGGAGATACGTTCCGGAAGTTCGCCGCACAGAACCGCGCTGTCCGCGATATCGTCCCGGAATTCATCGTAATACGCACAATCCGGCAGAAGATCGGAGCTGTGGAAAACATAACGGTTTTCCAGCGCCATCAGCGTGTTTCCGAGATGACGGAATTCCTCGTGAATCGCCTTTTGCTCCTCGAAGAACGGGCCGCGGCTGCCGTCGTCGCGGATCACGGAACCGACTGCCGTGAACTGCTGCAGGCCCTTCACGCCATACATCGCCGCCGCATACATCATCATACGCACCATCGGGAATGCAAAGGTCTTATATTGATGGAGATTGACGCCCTGATAATAGAACCAGAGCGGCAGATGGTATTCGCGTCCTATCTTCCGCATCAGGCCGATGTCACACCACATCAGCGAATTGTCCAGCTGGCCTTCGTCGGTGTAATTCCGCAGTCCAATCGGATAATAGTCCAGCGACAGGACCGGCGGGTCGATGATTTCCGCGTACCGCCGCAGGTATCCCGCAAATTCCCCGTTTTCCCACGTATATTTCGCGTTGTAGCTGGGAATTGCCACCGTAAACGGCAGTCTCGCCGGGTCTTCCCGCTGGAAAAGGTCCGTCTGATACCGCGCTTCGGCCAGTTGGTCTTCCACATACGGTTCATCCCAGACATAATATCCCTCGACACACTTCCAACGCCGCAGTTCGTCCGTCAGCTTCTTTGCTGCGGAAGGGGCAAGATGCCGTTCGAGATGTCCCTCCTGCATCCCGCCGAAAACAGAAAAATCCTGATACAGCAGTGCAATGTCCAGTTCTTCGCAGATCCGAAGCGCCTCCTGGGCCTCTTCATGGCTCGCCCATCCAAGCTCCAGCAGGTTGAATCCGGCTTCCGCACAGTTTTCGAGGGCATCGCGCATCTTCTCTCCGCGCGCGGCAAATGTGGACAGAATAAAATTGTTCTGCTGCCACATTCTGCGCGGATTTCCAAGCGGATACCGCTGCAAAATCCGATGTTCCATTTCCATGTTTTCTCTCCTTTCCTGTTGTTGACTCACGTACGTTCAAAAGGTTCCGGAAGAGGGGATGGGGGAACGCTTTTGTTTCCAAAAGTCCCCCACCACAAGCTCCTGTTATTCAAAAATCCGCTTTGATTTCAGATGGTACCACCGCAGGCTGTCTCTCGTATACCGATGTAATCTTCACGGGCGCATTGCCGCGGCTGCTCTTTTGGAACGCCAGCATGATTTCGAGAACATGCAGCTGCTGCATATAATTGGCGCGGTGCATTCTTCCCTGTTCGATGGCGTCCGCCATTTCGGAAAGACCGAGTGCGCGGCTGTTGACCGTGAAACCGGGGTCAAGAGGAACCTTCTCGTAGCCCCGTCCCTCGCGGTTGATGGTCACGTCGCCGCCGAAAGTATTCGGATCCGGGACGTGAATGGAACCTTTTTCACCGTAGATTTCGATGAATTCATGACAGTCGGTATAGGTGTCAAAGGAAACCGTCAGGGACGCAATCGCGCCGGACGCAAACCGGATGGCACCCGTTGCGAAGGTATCAACCTCTACATCAATTACTTCTCCTTTGTGCGGTTCGCTTCCGATGACACGCTGCGGGAAAGAAATCCGTCCGTAGGCCATCACCGAATCTGCGGCGCCGAGAAGATTCACAAGCGTAGTGACATAGTACGGGCCCATGTCCAGCATCGGACCGCCGCCATATTTGTAGAAAAATTCCGGATCCGGATGCCAGCTTTCGGGACCGCGTCCCAGGAAAAAGACGTTCGCACCGATGATTTTCCCAATTTCGCCCTCGTCAATAAGACGGCGCGCGGTCTGAATACCGGCTCCCATGAACGTGTCCGGCGCGCCGCCCAGATACAGCCCCTTTTCCTTGGCCAGTGCAACCAGTTCCCGACCCTTGTCCAGATCGGTCGCCAGCGGCTTCTCGGAGTAGACATGTTTTCCTGCCAAGAGCGCCGCACGGGTCACGCCGTAATGGTCGTTCGGACGAGTGATGTTCAGCACAATGTCCACCTCGGGGTCGGCAAACAGTTCATACATGTCGCTGTAAATCTTCGTCACCCCGTACTCCTTCGCCCGACGTTCCGCTTTTTCCCGAATCAAGTCACAGATGCCTGCCACTTCCAGATTTCGGAACTTTCCCGTAATGTTGCTTAAATAGATGCCGCTGATATCGCCGCATCCGACAATACCAATTTTCATGATTTCTGTTCCTCGTTTCTGAATCGATTTTTTATGTTCTCTGCCTGAGAAAACAGACCCGCACATTCGGAGTACGGGTCTGTTGTTTTATAGAGCATCGAAAGAATACCGTGGATTATGCAGCCGGATAGTTTTCGTCATACCATGAGCCGTAAATCGCTGCGATGGAATTTTCGTTTTCTTCCGTATCAAGCATAGCGTTGATGATTTCGTTCTCCTTGATTTCCGCCTTGATTTCGGTAATGGCATCCGCGTATTCCGCGAAGGTCAGCGCATCAAGACGTTCCTTGTATTCCTTGGAAATCTTCGCCAATTCTTCAAGCTGTGCCTTGTTGCTGTCGTTGACATAACTCGGGAACTTCATATAGGGGCTGGAGATGGAGTCAAGGTTCTGAGCCTTGCCGTAGTCCCAGTATTTCATCGAAATGCCTTCGCCCGGGTAAGTCATGTAAACGTTACCGGTATCAACAAGATTCATCTGATAGTCGTCGCTGAGAATGCGAATGGTTTCCTTGGTATCTTCGTTTTCATATTCCCAATGAACGCCTTCTGCACCATACTGAAGAATCGTACGGATGTCAGAGCTGGTGTTCAGGTACGTAATAATTTCCATCGAACGGGAGAGACTCTTGGAATAAGCGCTTACGGCAAACATTGCGCCATAGGCATCGTCTTCGCTCATCATCGGCTTCGAGTAAATGCTGACGTAGTAGTCTTCCTCGTACTGTTCCTTCACGGAAGCGTCGCCGGCAATTACGC
>JBJFGC010000077.1:0-5048 GCA_051892315.1 Eubacteriales bacterium | reverse complement strand
GTACGCACTGTGACAACACCCGCAAGATCGGCCTCTTCAAGATCGTTTCGGAGTCCTCCGTTGCGGCAGGCGTCCGCCGGATTGAAGGCGTGACGGGGCTTGGCGTTCTTGAACTGATGGCGGAACGCGACGGTCTCATCAGCGACACCGCGCACGCTCTGAAGGCGCAGAACCCGACGGAAATGCCGCACCGTGCCTCCTCGCTGCTCGGCGAAGTCTCCGCGCTGAAGAAGGAAATCGACCGTCTGAACGCCAAGCTGGCAGCCAACCGTCTGGGCGAGCTGCTGAACGGTGCGGTGGAAGTCGGTGCGTTCCGGCTGATTGCCGCTGACCTCGGCACCGCCGGTGTGGACGCCGCGCGCACACTCTGCGACCAGATCAAGGACAAGATTCCGGAAGCGGTTGCCGTTTTCGCGGTCAACGACGGAACCAAGCTGAACTTTGTGGCAGCGGCAGGACCGCAGGCCGTGAAATCCGGTGCCCACGCAGGCAAACTGGTCGGCGCCGTTGCCGCCGTCACCGGCGGAAAGGGCGGCGGACGTCCCGACAGCGCAACCTCGGGCGGCCGCGACCTCACAAAAGTAGCGGATGCCCTGGCGTCCGCGAAGGATGTCCTCGCGGGGATGCAGAAATAATGTAACGTGAGTTCGATGGGATTTCTCGGGGAAAACTTTTTCAAAAAAGTTTTCCCCGAACCCTTTTCCAGAAACCTTCATCAGATGGAACGTTTTCTCCCCATCGAACCCACGTCAATAAAAAATAAACGGGGTTTTTTATGAAAACTTTGACTGTATGTACGTATCCTTTGCCGTTGTCCCGCATCTGCCTTGGAACGGCGTCGATGGGAGGAAACGGACTCACCGGCGAGCCGCTGGAACGCGCGTTTGTCCTTCTGGACACGTACTATGCGCTCGGCGGGCGGTTTCTTGACACCGCCAACGTCTACGGACGCTGGGGCGCGGATCATACCAACGCGTCCGAGAAGGTCATCGGACGATGGCTGAAGGAGCGTCGGATTTCCGACATGACCGTAACCACCAAAGCCTGCCACTACGCGCTGGAGACGCCGTCCGTTTCGCGGGTGGACCGCGCGTCGCTTCTGTGCGATGTGGAAGAAAGCCGTGCGGCGCTCGGGCTGGACCGCCTGCACCTTCTCCTTCTGCACCGGGACAACGAGGAGACGGACATCCGCACCATCGTGGACTTCTGCGTTCCGCTGGTGGACGAAGGAAAGGTCGTGCGGTTCGGCTTTTCCAACTTCCGCGCGGACCGCGTGAAGGCGGCCCTTGCCTACCTCGGCGCGGACTGGAACCGCTATTTCGCCGGCGTCTCCAACGAATGGAGTCTCGCCATGGACGGTGTGGAGGGCTACGCGCCGGGAAGCGGCATGGTCGCGGCGGACGACGCCCTGCGGTCGGTGCAGGCGGAATACGGTTTCCCGCTGTTCCCGTACTCTTCCCTGGCGCACGGCTTTTTCGCCAAGCTCAAACGCTGCGGCGCGGTCTACGACGGCGTCTGGCGGAACACGGACGGCTTCACCGGCAGCCGCGCCTGGCTCACGGATCGGAACGGCATAGCCTACAACCGTCTTCTCGCCCGTTCCGCGGAAACCGGATGCTCCGTCAGCGCGCTGTCCCTCGCTTATCTTCTGTCCCATCCGTCCACCATCCCCGTGCTGAGTGTCAGCCGGCCGGAGCAGCTGGAAGAGCTGAAAGAACTGGATGAATGGTTCCATACGCCGGACCATTCCTGCACTCTTCCTCAATAAAACAAACGGAAAGCAGGCGTACAAAGCCGAACAGAACGAAAGTTGTCGTTTTCATTTGGCGAATATGATATAGAATCCGCCTCCCGAATTGGTGAAATTGCTAAAAATATTTTTTCGTCTTGCCAAAACTTGTATATTGTGTTATAATACTTGTTATCAGCTAACGCTTTTGTATTCACCCTTAATTTACATGGAGGTTTTCGAAATGAAAAAACAGCTTGCCCTTGTTCTGGCGCTGTCGATGCTGCTCCCGGCGATTGCATCCTGCGCCGAATCCAAGGAAAATTCAGAGGAGACCGCGGCGCCTGCCAATACCCCGTCCGCGGAAACGGCGGAAGAGGTCATCGAAGAAACGAATCCCTACTACGAGGGCTACGTCGACCCGTTTGTTGACGTGGACTTTGACGGGGAAACGTTTTCCGTCCACAATTCCGTGAATCAGCGCGGAACTCTCACCAGTTCCAACTTCCTGATTCAGGGACCAGAGGAACTGACCGGTGATGCCGCGCCCGACGCGGCGTTCCAGCGCAATCTGGATGTTATGGATCTGCTGAACATCCAGATTACCTACCAGAACGTCGACTATACCTACGACGTTGTGGCGTCCAACATCCGGCAGCTTCTCCAGTCCGGCGACAGCTCCTATGACGTGATTATCAACGACATCTACGGTCTCGCGCCGATTACGCCGGAGGGACTTTTCCACAACGCCTACAACGGCAAAAATTTCAATTTTGACGCGCCGTGGTGGTACGACGATTTCATGAGCGATATTTCGCTCAATTCCAATCTCCGCTTTATGCTGGCCGGCGACTATTTCATCGATATGCTCCGCTGCACGCACTGTCTGGTCATGAACAAGGACATGTACACCGATATGTACGGCGATCCGGAGGACGTCTATGCGATGGTTCTGAACAACGAGTGGACGCTGGATAACTTCAAGATGCTCATGGAAAACTGCTACCTCGACCTCAACGGCAACGGTGCGCACGACAAAGCCGACCAGTACGGTCATGTCGCGTTTGAATACTGGGGACCGATGATTCCGTGGCTGGTTTCCGCTGACCCGGGCTTCATCACGAGAACAGACGACGGTTATCCGGAGATTGCGATCAACAACGAGCGGTCCATTCTTCTGACGGAAAAGCTCAACAGCATCCTCAACAACAATGCGGCCGGCATCGGTCTGACCGGCGGCGATGAAGCAACGACCGAGGCGATCTTCCTTGAGGGACGTTCCCTGTTCCTCGGCTACCAGCGGCTTGGTTCTCTGGAAAATGCTTCTTTCCGTGACGCGGAACTCGGCCTCGCCGTTCTCCCGTACCCGATGCTTGACGAGCTTCAGGAACACTATGTTTCCTCCACGCACGATACCGCCGAGCTTGGCTTCATTCCCGTGTCCGTTTCCTATGACCGTCTTGATTTCATCAGTACGGTTCTCGAAGTCCTCTGCCGTGAAACCTACGCGCAGGTTCTCCCCGAATACTACGAATCCTCTCTGAAGATCAAGTATACCCGTGACAATACCTCCGCGCAGATGATCGACATCATCCACGACAACTTCGGCAACGGCTTCGCGCTCGCCTTCTCGAACGGTCTGTCCGGTATCCTTCTCGCAAAGTTCAGCGACGCGATTTCCGCCAATTCCACGGACTTTGTTTCCAAGTACAAAGCCTCTGAAAAGGTTGCCCAGAAGCAGCTTGAGAAGATGATCGAAAAATGCATCGATATGCAGGACAAAATGGGATAAAGAATCCCTTTGGTTGGCCGGGGAGGGCTTTCCCGAAAAAGCCCCTCCCCGGACCCCTCCTCAAAAACCTTCAAAAAAGAACAGGGGCAGAATATCGTGCAAATCCGACAAAAAATTTGCACAAACTTTGCCCCTTTTCCTTTTTGAAGTTTTTTGAAGGGGGTGCGGGGGAAAGCGGAGTTCGCGCAGCGAATCTCCATTGTTCAACAAAAGTTTCCCCCGCGAATCCCATCCTCCTCACATAAAAAGTATCCGCCCGTATTTTTCTCTTCTTGACAAATCTCGTCATCTTATGTTATACTGTACCTGCAGGCGGGGACGGCACCCATACCCAAAAAACAGCGCTGCGGAACATCTCATCGAAAGGGGAGGACACCCATCACAAAAAACGTGAAAAAGATTCGTGTATTCGATGAAAACGGAAAAGAAGTCAACCCCACCTACCCGAAACGGGCGCGTGGGCTTGTGAAACAGGGACGGGCACGCTTCGCAGAAGATGCGGACGACGTGATCGTTCTTACATCGAATCCCGAAGAAGCGTATCCGTCTGATATACAGGAGGATACAGAAATGTTTGAATATAACGGAAACGAAGAAAGAAACGAAACCGCAGAAGTTTCTGAACCCATGGAAGAAATCAAAGAATCCGGTCTCCCGCTGAACGAGGAACTGAACCGGCTGTACGGCATCCTGGAAAAGGTCGACACGATGCTGTACAATCTCAGTGTAATGGGGCCGCCGTGTTTCCCGGAAGTCATGAACGACGATGCCGCAGCCGCAGCGGCAATCGCGCAGGCGGTGAGCGACGGAAGCGATTCCCTCCGCCATATTACCGACCGGTATGCGGATATGCGTGCGCAGACGATACAGCTTATCAGCAAGGTCAGGGACGACGCGAAGCCGAAGTGGGAAGCCCCGACGAAAGCGGAGTTCGACGAAACGGCGTACATCGTGGAAAAGATCAACATGGCAACGGAATCGTACAAAACGGTGTGTCAGTATCTGAACGACCAGCTTCGCATGGGCAGGATCGGATTGCCCGAATACCGCGAACAGATGGCAGCGGTGCAGGAAGAGAACGACAACCGCGTCAAAGAGCTTCGCTTGGCGCTGCATGCGGAATAATTCAAACAGAACCATCGTCCCATAAAAACAGGACGGAATACCATCGGTATTCCGTCTTTTTTTGTGTTTCCGCTTGACAAACCGCGCTTTGTATGGTATACTGAACCTGCGGCAGGGGGAGGCACCCATGAGAAAAAACGGCGCCGCCAACCATCGAAAGGGGAAGACACCCATGACAAAAAACGAAAGCATTCGCGTATTCGATGAAATTGGAAATGAAATCGGACAGACCTACCCGCGCCGGGCACAGGGTCTTTTAAAAAAAGGACGGGCACGCTTTCTCAGCGATGACGCAATCGTCCTGACCGATGGAAAAAACAAGAATACGGAAGCGTGTCCGCCAATTTCTTTATTGGAGGATCACAAAATGTTTGAAAATACCGTTGAACGAGACAGCACCGC
>JBJFGC010000076.1:0-5050 GCA_051892315.1 Eubacteriales bacterium | reverse complement strand
GGTCTGATCCAGCAGGTAGATACTCCTCAGAACCTGTACGACTACCCGGCCAACCTCTTCGTTGCAGGCTTCATTGGAACGCCTCAGATGAACTTCATCAACTGCATTCTTGAGAAGAAGGGCGAAGACTATTACACCACCTTCGGCTCCAACTCCCTCAAGCTGCCTCCGGAAAAGGCAAGCAACCCGGCTCTCAAGGACTACGTCGGCAAGGAAATCATGGCTGGTATCCGTCCTGAATGTATCCACGATGACGCTGCCTCCATCAAGGCAATGTCCGATTCCGTGATTGAAACTGACGTAGAAGTCACCGAGCTTATGGGCGCGGAAATCTACCTCTACCTCGTTGCGGAAGAAACCTCGTTGACCGCCCGCGTATCCGCGCGTTCCACCGCTCGTGCAGGCGACATCATCAACGTTGCTTTTGATATGTCCAGAGTTCATCTCTTCGACAAGGATACCGAACGTTACATCGTTCACTAAGATTGATCAACATATTGAAAGAGCCGCTTCCATCCGGGGGCGGTTCTTTTGCTGCTCGGATAAGGAGACTTTTTATGGACAACTACCCGAATGTGACCGAGAAGATCGAACCGAATACGGCCAATGCAATCGGTTTTTCAAAATTCGACCGGAAATCCGCCTCTCCCTTTTACCGGGACCTGCGGGAATTTCAGGACGACCGGAAAATTTTACGCAACCCGCACAAGGGCTGGTACTGGCACTATATCGACAACGGCTACCTCCGCGGCAATTACCGCGTCCAGCATGACCCCGAAGACCACCTGGAACGTTTTCCGGGGCTGAACCACCTGTACCTCCGTTTCGACTGGGGAGACATTGAAAAAGAAAAAGGCGTGTATGACTGGTCGTACATTGACAAAATCATCGACGAGTGGAGCCGGTACGACTATCGTTTTTCCATGCGTTTTGTGACCTACGAAGGATCCGGGGAAATCCCCTTTGCGACACCGGAGTATGTCTTTCGGGAAGGAGCGCGCGGTTATTCACTTCCCGGCGGACGTCTGGAACCGGATTACGGCGACCCAATCTTCCTCGAACATCTGGAACGTTTCCTGCAGGAAGCGGGCAGACGTTTCAACGGACATCCGCTGCTGGAACTGGTCGACGTCGGTACGTTCGGTACATGGGGCGAGGGACACACCGGAAACGGCAGCGACATCGTTTATCCCGCGGACGTTATCAAAAAACATATCGACCTCACAAAAAAATATTTCCCCGATACCTTCGTCATCCTCAACGACGACCACATCAATCACCGCTGGTCCCGCGGCTGGGAGGAAAACATGGATTTGGTGGAATACGCGGTTTCGCGCGGACTGGGTCTGGACGACGACTCGGTCTGTGTGCGCTATTATGCGGAGCACTGCGGCTACAATACCCTCCGTTCCCCGTGGCTGTTCGACAAATTCTACGAAAACGGGCCGATTGTCCTCGAATTTGAACATTATACGAATGTGGCTCCGGAGGTTTTCCGCGGCGGATTCCCGTTCATTGACGCGATGCAGCGCACCGGATGTACGTTCGCGGGCTTCCACGGATACCCTGTCCCGTGGCTGGAACGGGAACCGTATCTGACCGAATATGCCGCAAATCGTCTCGGCTACTGGTATTTCCTCGAGGGCGCGGAGGTTCCGGATACCATGACCGGCGGCTGTGCGCATCGTGTGGTGTTATACGTCGAAAACCGCGGATTCGCCAAAGCGTACCACAAATACAGTGTCCGGCTGAAGCTGGAAGGGGACGCGGGATGCTACACGGAGGAAGTGGAATGTGACAACCGCACCTGGGCGGCAGGCCGGATCACCCGGGTCCCGCTGACGGTGACGCCGATACGGACCATGCAGGGCGATTACCAGCTGTCCGTCGGTCTGTTTGAAGGTTCCCGGCCGATTGAACTGGCCATGAAGAAGACCGTGGATGGTTTCTGCCCGCTCGGAAAGGTTACGGTGAAGTAAACTTCGGCGGCAGCCGATGGGGAAAAGATCCCGGAATTTTTTTAAATGTTGAACAAATCGTATCAAAAAAGCCGAAAAAATGTCGAAAAAATGTGAATAAATACTTGACGTGTTTCCAAAAACGAGCTATAATTAGGATAGAAATACATTTTTCGGAGGCGGTATGAAACGTTTCCTTGCTTTTGCGGCGTTTTTGGTGATGGTTTCCGTCTGCCTGAACTGCGTTGCGGGCTTGACGGTACCGGTGTGGGCGGGCAGCGGCGAAGCCGCGGCCGGAGAGGTTCTGTATCATCAGGATTTTTCGGTTCTTTCGGAACTTGAAAAATCCGGAATTGTTCGCGGAACGTCCAGCGCGGAGAAATCCATTTTTACGTGCGAAGACAGTACGTTGGAGCTGAATCCGTATGACAACGGCCGTATTTATGCCCTTTTGCCGCGGACCGATGTGAACGAATCGTATACCGTTGAGTTTGATTTTTCCTTTTCCGATGTGCGCAGTCAAAACGGCTACCTCGCCTTTCTTCTGACCTGCCGTGGAACGGAGCCGACGAACATTACCGCTTTGGTCATTCGCGCGGACGGGACTGTGGACGATTTTGCGGCGCCGGATGAGGCGTTTGCGAAAAAAATCGCGTGCGGTGAGACCGTTCACGTAAAAATTCCGGTGAAAAAAAACGTGTTTCACAAAATTGAGCTGAGCATCGGTGAAGAGGTCTGCACGCTTGAACGCGACAGCGTTCAGGTGATTGAGGAGGGAACGATGGGCTTCGCGGCGCGCAACGCCAGTGTTCAGATTGCGGAAATCTTCGTCGTGAGCGGTGTCGACTATGAAAAACGGACCGGCTTCTACGCGGCAGAATCCTACGCCTCGGACGAAGCCGTTGTACCATCCGATCGCATTTCCTCTCCGCAGACAGCGGATTTCGCCGTCCCGTGTGCCGTTCTCCTAAGCGCGGCCGCCGCGGGACTTTTCCGTCGCAGGGCGGGCAAGAGGTGAGATGCCCGGAAAAGCTTTTCCCGAAAAGTTTCCTCTGGCGCCCCCTTCAAAAAAACTTTCATCCATAAAATTTGAATCGATAAGAGAGACGTTGAAAAATGTGAGTTCCCGGGGAGGGGCTTTCCCGAAAAAGCCCTCTCCCCCGTAGTTACGCTACGCGTAACTACACCCTATCTCAAAAACTTTCAAAAAAGAACAGAGGCAGGATGTCGTGCAAATCAAACAAAAAATTTGCACAAACTTTGCCGATTCATCCTTTTTGAAGGGGAGTGTGGGGGAAAGCTTTTTGGGGATAAGTTTCCCCCGTGAATCTCATCAGACTCACGTTGAAAAAGATCCTTCTACGATTTTTGCCTAAAAATTTTACAAAAGCAGGTGCGGAATGCTAACGGCATTTCGCTCTTTTTGTGGAATTCACAGATAATTAACAAATAATATCAATATTCTTCTTGAAAAGAAGCGCGCAAAATGGTAAATTTAATATACAGTTTAGCACTCGAAGACAAGAAGTGCTAAACTGAGCGATTGAAAATCCGCCTCACGGTTTTTTCCGTTTTTTCGGGGAGGTGTTCGAGGTTGGAAGACAGAAAAAAAGACCTGAGTGAACGAAAAAAGATTATATTAAAAGCAATTATTGACGCGCACATCGAAAACGGGGAGCCCGTTGGGAGCAAGTTTCTGACCGGGCATCAGCAAATCTCCTGTTCCTCTGCTACCATTCGGAATGAGATGGCCGAGCTTGAGGAAATGGGCTATCTGGAACAGCCCCATACCTCCGCCGGACGCATTCCCTCCGAGACCGGCTACCGCTTTTACGTGGACTGGCTGATTGACCAGTACAATTTCACGCAGAGCGAGATTGACGAGCTGCAGCGCCTGCTGAAGCAGAAGCAGTCCGAGCTGGACACGATCATGCAGAACGCGGCCGCGCTGGCTGCCAAGCTCACCAATTATACCGCGCTTTCCGTCAAGCCGCGTCAGGCGCGCATCACCGTTGGACGGTATGAGCTGCTGCGGCTCGACGAAACAACTCTTGTCCTCATCATGGTCATCGGCGGCATCGTCAAGACCAAGTACGTCCACGCCGACCGCATGATTCCGAACGAAGCGGCCATCCGACTTTCCGCTGTGCTGAACAAGTACGCCACCGGAATCACGGCGGCGGAGATTACCCTTCCCATGATGATGGAAATGGAACGCGTCATGGGCGAATACGAATATCTGGTTTCTCCCGTGGTGAAGGCGGTGTGCGAAACCATCTCCGTCTTCGACGGCGGCGAGCTGCGGTTTGAGGGACTCAATCGTCTGCTCTCTTATCCGGAGGTTTACGACATGGATCGTCTCCGCGATATGCTCGCCCTCTTTGAGAAAAAGGACGACCTTCTGGAGGTTCTCTCCGAGGAAACGACCCATACGCCGGACGACCGGGTGCAGGTGTACATCGGCCGTGAAAACATCGTCAAGGTCATGGACAATTCCACCCTGATTTTCAAGCCGGTGCGCAGTCACGGCAAAACCGTCGGCGCCATCGGCATCGTCGGACCGACCCGCATGAATTACCGGCGCGTGATTGCCACCATTGACCGCCTGTCCCGCGGGGTGTCCGAACTGCTCGGTGAGCCGAAGGATTCGTCAGACACTTCCGGAAGCGACGGAAAGGATACGGAAAAAAATTAAATTTGGAGATAAAAATGGAAGAAATGATGAATCAGGAGCCAAAGCGGAACCCTCCGTACATTGAAGAGGATGAACCCGCGGAGGAAAAGCCTGCGGCGGAAGCGGAGGAGCCTGCGGCGTCCGCGGAACCTGCGGCGGATGAAAAAGAAAATAAGGAAGAAAAAAACGACAAAACGGAAAAGAAGTCTGAGGTCAAAAAGCTCAGGAGCGATCTGGCGGAGCTTCAGAAAAAGCTCGAAGCCGAGAAAAAACGCGCCGACGATCTCAACGATCGCTACCTCCGTACCGCGGCCGAATACGACAACTTCCGCAAGCGATCGGCCAAGGAACGCGAAACGGTCTACGGCGACGCGGTCAATGACACGCTGTCCGCTCTGCTGCCGATTCTGCACAATCT
>JBJFGC010000075.1:0-5067 GCA_051892315.1 Eubacteriales bacterium | reverse complement strand
CGTTGCCGCTTCAATGCGGATGGTCTTGCAGTAATTTTCGAGAATGATTTCATACCGCGACCGCATTTCTGTTTCGGTGTATACGTTGTGCCTTGCAAAAAGGCGGATATTTTTTTCCGCAAGAAAATATGGCAGGGCTTCCGGCGTGGTACGGAGGTTCAAAAGTCCCCGTTCTTCCGTCGCTTCCCGAATCCATGCGTCATCGTAGCCGTTCCCGTTGAAAATAATCCGCTTGTGCTTCCGGATGGTATCGCGGATGAGATGGTTCAGCTCGGCCCGGAAGTCCTCCGCTCTTTCAAGCAAATCCGCAAACTGACGGAGAGACTCCGCCACTGCCGTGTTCAGCACGACATTGCAGTCTGCGATGGAATCCGCCGAACCGACCATGCGGAACTCAAACTTATTTCCGGTAAAAGCAAACGGCGACGTTCGGTTCCGGTCCGTGTTGTCCTTCGGCAGACGCGGGAGAACGTCCACGCCCAGCTGAAGCTGCGTCGGCTCCTTCGGGTCGTAATGTGAATCGGTTTCCAGTGCGTCGATGACCGCGGAAAGCTCGTCCCCGAGGAAAATCGAAATCACCGCGGGCGGTGCTTCATGCGCGCCGAGCCGGTGGTCGTTCCCCGCGCTCGCGGCACTGATACGAAGAAGATCCTGGTATTCGTCCACTGCCTTGATGACGGCGCACAGGAACAGCAGAAACTGTGCATTTTCGTACGGCGTTTCCCCGGGTGTAAGAAGATTGACACCGGTATTCGTTGCCAGCGACCAGTTGTTGTGCTTGCCGGAACCGTTCACGCCTTCAAACGGCTTTTCGTGCAGCAGACAGACCAGTCCGTGCCGTTTCGCCACCTTCTGCAGAATCTCCATCGTCAGCTGGTTGTGATCGGTCGCAATGTTCGCCTGCGTGTAAATGGGGGCAAGCTCATGCTGCGCAGGCGCGGCCTCATTATGTTCGGTTTTTGCAAGAACGCCGAGCTTCCACAGCTCCGCGTCGACCTCGCGCATGAACGCCTGCACGCGCGGCTTGATGGCACCGAAATAGTGGTCGTCCAGTTCCTGCCCCTTCGGCGGCTTTGCGCCGAACAGGGTGCGCCCGGTAAAAATCAGGTCCGGACGCGCCTCGTACATTTCCAGAGGAATGAGGAAATATTCCTGTTCCGGTCCGACGCTTGCGCGGACACAGGCCACGTTGGTGTGCGGGTCAAACAGACGGAGAACGCGGAGCGCCTGCGTGTTGACGGCTCCCATGGAACGGAGGAGCGGGGTCTTTTTGTCGAGAGCTTCTCCGCCGTAGGAGCAGAATGCAGTCGGGATGCAGAGGGTATCATCTTTGATGAAAGCATACGACGTAGGGTCCCATGCGGTGTACCCTCTCGCTTCAAAGGTGGCGCGAAGCCCGCCGGACGGGAAACTAGAAGCGTCCGGCTCGCCGCGCACCAGCTCGCGTCCGGAAAACTCCATGATCACCTTTCCGTCGCCGGACGGGGAAATAAAACTGTCGTGCTTCTCGGCTGTTACACCAGTCAGCGGCTGAAACCAGTGCGTATAGTGGGTACAGCCCTTCTCAATGGCCCAATCCTTCATCGCATTGGCGACGACGTTGGCGACATTGATATCAAGCGTGCGGTTTTCGTCGATGGTTTTCTTGAGAGAACGATAAGTATCCTTCGGAAGGCGTTCCTTCATGGCGCTGTCGTCAAATACAAGACAACCGAAGCAGTCCGAAACAATAGGCATAAGTGTCTCCTTAGCGGGACAAAAAACTTGTAATTTTTCGCTTGATCCGGAAAAATATTTTTTCAAAAAATCTTCCATGATAGCATAAACATGTTAATTATACTCCCGGATTTCTTCAAAGTCAATCCCTTTTCGACGAAGATTTCGCTTTTTTTCGTGGTCTGCCAAACGCTTCGCATTCCTTTACATGGATTTTACAATACTCTATTGAAAAATCTTACCTTTTTATGATATGATAAGGCTGCAGAAAAAGGAGGATTTTACTTATGCTTATCTATTGTGTGGAAGACGACAGCGGCATTTGCAACATGATGGTATACACGCTCAACGCATCCGGCTTTGAGGCGAAAGGCTTTCCGGACGGAACAGAGTTTTTTGACGCGCTCATCCGCCGGAAGCCCGACCTTGTTCTCCTTGACATCATGCTTCCGGGCGAGGACGGACTGACCATTCTCAAAAAGCTCCGTGTTCAGCCCTCGACCTCTGCCATTCCCGTCATTCTGGCAACCGCCCGCGGAACCGAATACGACAAGGTCATTGGGCTGGACATGGGTGCGGACGACTACCTTGCCAAGCCGTTCGGCATGATGGAGATGGTATCGCGCGTGAAGGCGGTTCTCCGCCGTACGGCTCCCCGGGAAGAAACCAAAATCATCCGCACCGGCGACCTGGAAATGAACTGTGCCGAACACACCGTCACGGTCTCAGGCGAGCGGGTTGCGCTGACACTCAAGGAATACGAGCTTTTGAAGCTCTTTCTGGAAAACCCCGGACGGGTCTTTTCCCGCGACCGGATTTTATCCGTCATCTGGGATTCCGATTATGTCGGAGAAACCCGAACGGTGGACGTCCACATCGGAACGCTGCGCACCAAGCTTGGCAAATGCGGGGACTACATTGAAACGGTCCGCGGCGTCGGATACCGCATGGAGAACCGCGTATGACCCGGCGCATTTTCCGGTCGATCTTTTTGGTCGCGCTGACGATCTTTGCGGCAGCTCTGGTTCTCATCATGGGGGCGCTGTACGAATATTTTTCGACGGTTCAGCAGAAGCAGCTTCGCGCGGAAACCAGTCTTGCCGCACAGGGTGTCGCGCTTCTTGGGATGGATTATTTTGACGGGTTGGTCACGGACAATTTCCGCGTGACCTGGATTTCCGAAGATGGTACGGTTCTCTACGACAGTGACACTGACGCCGGCGAAATGGAGAACCACATGGAACGGGAAGAAATTCTTGAAGCAATGCAGACCGGATACGGGGAAAGTGCCCGCTACTCCACGACGCTGATGCGGAAGCTCACCTATTCGGCCAAACGTCTGCCGGACGGCACCATTCTGCGTCTGTCGGACGAACAGAACACGATCCTGACGCTGCTCATCGGGATGCTTCAGCCGATTCTGGTTATTGCGATTCTGATGGGAGTGCTCTCTATGCTTCTGGCCTCGAAAACCTCGAAGAAAATCGTTTCGCACCTGAACGATCTGGATCTGGACCATCCACTGTCCAATGAAGGTTACGAGGAAATCGCACCTCTCCTCCGGCGTCTGGACGAACAGCAGAAGCAGCTGTGCAGTCAATCGGCCGAGCTGCAGCGGAAGCAGAACGAATTTGCAGCTGTCACAGGCAGCATGAAAGATGGTTTGATTCTTCTCGACTCGAAGGGACGGATTCTCAGCATCAACGCTTCGGCACGTACGCTTCTGAAAACGGACGAACATTGTGTCGGTCAGGACATTCTCACGGTGAATCGTTCCCTTGAAATGCAGGAGCTGCTGCGTTCGGCGCAATGCGGAATGCGGGCAGAGAAGGTTCTGGAACTGGACGGTCTGCAGTATCAGATGGACATCAACACAGTAGAATCGCGGCTGCCGGATTCGGATTATGTTCTGACGGGGTATGTGATTCTGATGTTCGACGTGACGGAGAAGGAAAAAGCAGAGCAGATGCGGCGGGAATTCACCGCAAATGTTTCACACGAACTGAAAACGCCGCTGCATTCGATTTCGGGCTGTGCGGAGCTTCTTCTGAACGGCATGGTACGGCCGGAGGATCAGAAGCAGTTCATGAATCAGATTTACTCGGAGGCGCAGCGGATGATTCGCCTGGTGGACGACATCATTGGCTTATCGCATCTGGACGAAGGAGCGGTGGGCATGAAAAAAGAGCCGCTTGACCTCTACATCGCGGCAGGGCGCACCATCCGCAGCTTATCTCAGGAAGCGGAGAAAGCGAAAGTAACGCTTCTGCTGACAGGAGGTTCGTCGGTTGTCTACGGTATTCCGCAGCTGATCAGCGGCATTATCTACAATTTATGTGACAACGCCATCAAATACAACAAGCCGGACGGGACGGTAACGGTAGACGTCCATTCGGAAGAAGGCAGCGTTCTTCTGACGGTCAGCGACACGGGCATCGGCATTCCGCCGGAACATCAGGAGCGCATCTTTGAACGCTTCTATCGTGTGGACAAAAGCCACTCCAAGGAAGTCGGCGGAACCGGCCTCGGGCTTTCCATTGTGAAGCACGCGGTCCAGATTCACAATGCCAAGCTCACGCTCAACAGCGTCCCCGGAGTTGGAACGACGATTCAGGTACGGTTTCCTGCGGGATGATTTCTTCTTTGAGGGAGGTTTCTTTCCGGAGCGCTGTCTCAACGCACCGCAACAGCGCATGAAGAAAAAATTCAAAATTCCTTGATTCCCACCAAGAAGAATGGTATAATAAGAGAACACATTTCTATAACATGATGAGGTGCCTCACTGGAAATGAATTCTTCTCTGCCCTGTATGCGAACCATCTCCCGCCGGAAGGCTGCCGCGGAAGGCTTTCGTGACGGGATTCCCATCGGACTCGGTTATTTTGCCGTCTCTTTTTCCCTTGGTATCGCCGCACGAAATGCCGGACTGACTGCTGTCCAGGGATTTCTCGCCAGCTTCTTTACCAATGCCTCCGCCGGCGAATACGTCGGTTTCACGATTATTTCCATCGGCGGAACGTATATCGAAATGGCCGTTATGACACTGATTGCCAACGCTCGTTATCTCCTGATGAGCTGCGCACTCAGCCAGAAATTTCATGAAACAACCGCTCTCCTTCATCGGCTGATCGTCGGTTTTTACGTCACGGACGAGCTGTTCGCCATCGCTGTCGCGCGGCCAGGCTATCTGGACCCCTATTACTCGTACGGCGCCATCCTGATCGCAGCTCCCTGCTGGGGACTTGGGACGGCGCTGGGCATCCTGATGGGAAATCTGCTCCCCCTGCGCGTCGTCAGCGCACTGAGCGTTGCCCTGTATGGAATGTTCCTCGCCATTATCATTCCGCCCTC
>JBJFGC010000074.1:0-5074 GCA_051892315.1 Eubacteriales bacterium | reverse complement strand
GGTTGTATCCATGGACTTGACATGGTTGTTCGAGTACATGATGGAGGAAATCATGTCGGGTTCCTTGGAAAGATCCATTCTGGGAGAGATTTCATCGTCAATCGCCAGCTTGATGATCTTGGTGGTACGGTTGATGATTTCTTCGTCGATCGCGTCAAATTCCTCTGCGGAAGCGATACCGCCTTCGATCATCTTCTTCCGGTAAGCCGCAATCGGGCATGCTTCCTTCCATGCTTCGATTTCTTCCGGCGTACGGTAGGTGGAGGAGTCGGACGGGGAGTGACCGGAAACACGGTAGGTTGCAACTTCGAGAAGTGCAGGACCCTTACCGGAGGTCAGGATTTCCTTCTTGCGGGTGGTTGCGTCGATCACAGCGAGCGGGTCGTAACCGTTGACCTTTTCGGCGTGCATCTGAGTCGGGTTGAAGCCGGCAGCAAGACGTGCGGGGTTGGTGAAGCCCATCGTTTCGCCCATGGTCTGACCGCCCATACCGTAGAAGTTGTTGAATACGTTGAACAGAATCGGCATTCCTTCGTCGGAGTACTTGCCGCCCATGCCCCACAGCTTGGTAATCTGGTCCATGGAGGCGAAGTTCAGGGATTCAAGAACCGGACCGCGGCCGAGCGCGCCGTCACCGGAGTTGGCAACAACGATACCCTTCTTGTGGTTCGATCTCTTGTAGAGGGCAGCGCCGAGCGCAATCGGAGCTGCACCGCCGACGATCGCGTTGTTCGGGAAAATACCGAACGGGATGAAGAACGCGTGCATCGAGCCGCCCAGACCCTTGTTGAAACCGGTTGTGCGGGCAAAGATTTCCGCAAGCGCACCATAGAGGAGGAAGTCCTTCGCAAGGTCACGGACGTCGCCGGGCTTGGCCTGCTTGCCTTCGACTACCTTCAGAATGGTACCGCCCAGGAATTCCTTCATGATGTCGTACAGCTCGGTTTCGTCGAGCTTGTTGATGGAGGAAAGACCCTTTGCGAGGATTTCACCGTGGGAACGGTGGGAACCGAACGTAAAGTCGTTGATGTCGAGGCAGTAAGCCTGACCGACCGCGGAAGCTTCCTGACCGATGGAAAGGTGAGCCGGACCGGGGTTGTTGTACTTGACGCCGTTGTATTCGGACTTGACCTTGATTTCATTGAGCATGGTTTCAAATTCACGAATGGTTCTCATATCGTGATAAATGCGCATGAAATCTTCTTTGGAATAAATCTTCTTTTCTTCTTCGAGGGTCTTGTTGTAACGACAGAGCGGAATGCTGTCGAAATCGATATAACCGGGTTCAAAAACCTTCCCGGGATCGATATACTGACTCTTAGGCATGGTAGGTAATCTCCTTATGTAAAATTAGAGTTTGTGAGTGAATTATGGGAAAGAACATGTTCAGAAATTTCCCTGGGGAACGAGCAGTCTCAATGTACCGTGAACATCGCTTCGCGGATGACTTCGCAGACGGTCGGGTGCGGGAAGACGATCTTCTGAACATCCTCCACTCTCTGGCACCGTGCTACCATTGCAGCCGCGCCGTAGATGATTTCGGAGGCATAGGAACCGATCATATGGACACCGAGGATTTCATGGTGCGCCTTGCCGTAGACCACCTTCACGAAACCGTCGCCGCCTTCGTTTTCTGCGAGGTAACGGCCGCTGTAGCGCAGGCTGAGGGTAACTTCTTCCGCGTCAATCCCCGCCTTCTTTGCGGATTCCACGGTTTCGCCGACGGAAGCAACTTCCGGATTGGTGTAGATGACGGACGGAATGGAACGGTAGTCCACCCGGTCGCGCTTGCCGAGCATATTGTTCACGGCCACTTCGCCTTCGCGGTATGCGGTGTGTGCCAGCATGATCTTGCCGTTGACGTCGCCGGCTGCCCAGACTCCCGGAACGGAGGTCGCGCAGGTTTCGTCGGTCACAACAGCGCCGCGGTTCATCTGAACGCCCAGCTCTTCCAGACCGATGTCCTTGGTGCGCGCACGGCGTCCGGTGGAAACCAGTACGAGGTCGCACGCAACCTTTTCGGTTTTGCCGTCCTTTTCATATTCGACCACGCCGTCACCCGGCTTGCCGTTGACGGAAGAAACCTTTGCGCCGAGGATGAACTTGACACCCTTCTTCGCGTAGTTTTTCTCGAGGTTCGAGGAAATTTCCTTTTCGGTGGGGCCCGCAATCTTGTCCAGCATTTCAATGACGGTCACTTCGCAGCCGACGGAATTGAAATAGGAAGCCATTTCCAGCCCGATGACGCCGCCGCCGATGACGACAAACCGCTTCGGCAGAACCCGCAGGTCGAGGATTTCCCGGTTGGTTACCGCAAAGCCGCCCGCGTAGGATTCCCGCAGTCCCGGAATCGGAGGAACAACCGCTTCGGAACCGGTACAGATCAGCAGCTTGGCCGCTTCATAGGTGGTACCCGCACATTCCACTGCAAAGCCGCCTGCCGTCTTGCCGGCAATTTTCGCGGTACCGTTCACGACGGTAACGCCCGCGCCCTTCATCTTTGCGCCGACGCCGGAAACGAGAGTCTTCACGACCTTGTCCTTCCGGTCAACGACCTTCGCGTGGTCAATCTTCGCGCCTTCCACCGTCACGCCGTACTTGTCGCCGTGGTTTGCGTAATCGTAAATTTTTGCGGAGTAGAGCAGGGTCTTGGTCGGAATGCAGCCTTCGTTCAGGCAAACGCCGCCGAGCGCACGTTCTTCGCAGACGAGCGTCTTCAGCCCGCCGTGAGCCGCACGTTCCGCCGCGTTGTATCCGGCAGGACCGCCGCCCAGAACAATCAAATCAAATTTTGTTTCAGCCATAGTAAGCTCCTTTATTTTGCCAGAAGCAGATCAAAGTTTTCGAGAGCGCTGCAGAGCTCTTTGAGGAACTTGGCAGCGGGTGCGCCGTCGACAGCACGGTGGTCGAAGGTGAGGGAGAGACCCATCGCCGGGTAAACCTTTCCATCGTCCTTCAGGCGGTTGGTCGTGCAGCATACGCCGAGGATAGCGGTCTGCGGCGGATTGATGACGGGAGTGAAGCTCTCAACACCCATGGAACCGAGGTTGGAAACCGTGAAGCTGCCGCCGGACATTTCGTCGGGAGTGAGCTTGCCTTCGCGGGCCTTTCCTGCGAGGGTTTTCGCCTGTGCGGAGATTTCGGCCAGAGTGAGGGTATCGGAACCGAAGATCACGGGGACGAGGAGACCGCGGTCGGTGTCAACAGCCATGCCGACGTTCGCATGCTTGTACTTACGGAAGGTGTTGTCGATGAGGTTTGCGTTGATTTCGGGATAGTTCGGCAGCACGCGGGCAACCGCATACAGAACCATATCGTTGATGGTAATCTTGGACAAACCAAGCGCTTCGCCATTGGCCTTGAGCTTCGCACGGTAAGCGAGCAGGTTGGTCGCGTCGAAGGAGGAGTTGAGGGTGAGCTGCGCCATTTCGGAGAGGGAAGCGTGCATGGACTTTGCGATGACCTTGCGGATGTTGGACATCGGTTCTTCGGTGTATGCGCGCAGATCGTCGGCAAGCGGTGCAGCAGCCGCAGCGGGAGCTTCCTTGACTTCTTCCATCACGGGAGCTTCTTCCACCACAACAGCCTTGCCTGCGAGGAAGTCTTCCACGAGAGACGTGGTCGCAACGAAGCCTTCGTCGAGGGCCTTGTTGATGTCGCGTTCGATGATCCGTCCGTGCGGGCCGGTCGGAACGACCTTGGTCATGTCAACGCCGGTTTTCAGGGCGAGATGTTTCGCTCTGGGCGAGATAAACACACGGGTCCCG
Source organism: Eubacteriales bacterium (assembly GCA_051892315.1). GTDB lineage: Bacteria > Bacillota > Clostridia > Oscillospirales > CAG-272 > UMGS1696. The sequence goes on along the minus strand of JBJFGC010000074.1, from coordinate 1,307 downwards.
TTGCTTTCGGAAACGGTTGCTTCGGCTTCTGCAGCCTTGGCTTCGACAGCTTCTTCTTTCACTTCTGCGGGAGCTTCTTCCGCTTTTGCGCTGCCGGGGAGGAGAGCGGAGATGTCTTCGCCTTCTTCACCGATGATGCAGACGGGATCGAGACAGGGAACGACGTCCCCTTCCGCTGCGAGAACTTCAAGAATGGTTCCTGCAAACTGAGAGGGTTCGTCGAACGCGCTCTTGTCGGTTTCGTAGGAGAACAGGATGTCGCCCGCTTCCACACGGTCGCCCTTTTTCTTCTGCCATGTCGTAATGATACATGACTCAACACTTTGTCCCTGACGGGGCATTATGACGATATTAGCCATAGGTGTTATCGTTCCTTTCCTTTTTATATGAAAAATAGAATGGTTTGCTTTTGTTAGGAGCCGGCTTCCTCGGATACATCAATCACCTGTACGCCGTTTTCACGTGCCAGGACGGATAACTCATCCGGGAGAGCCGAACTGGTAATCAGCACGTCGATGTTCTCGAACGTGCAGAAGGTGTACGGAAGGGATTTGTCGATCTTTGAGGAATCCATGAGAAGAATCACCAGCCGTGCCTTTTCCACGACAATCCGCTTCAGCTCGCATTCGCTGTAATTGCCTACGGTAAAACCGCTGCGTGCCGAAAGACCGGACGGGGAGAGCAGGGCAATGTCAATGTTGATATCCGACAGAAACCGCGTGGCCTGCAGACCGGTGATGGTTTGGTTGTCGCGGTCCAGCCGTCCGCCGACGACATTGACAATCGGCAGCCCGATTTTGCACAGTTCAAGAGCGGACACCGGGTCAGTCGTTGTAAACGTAAAACGGTCGTTGGGAACATATGGAACAATCCGCTGCAGGGTGGAGCCGGAGTCGATGAAGATCGACCGTCCGGTTTCAAGGAATTCCGCAGCCCGCGCCGTAATGGAATCCTTGGAATGGATGTTTTCCTTCATGCGTGCGGTAATCGAGTCGTCCGTCTGTGTGGTGATGAACTTCATGCTGCGGGCGCCTCCGCGAACCTTGATGGCCTCGTGCTCTCTCTCGAAATATTCGATGTCACGCCGCAAGGTCATTCCGGACACATCTGGAAACATTTCTTCCAGTTCCTTCAGAGAAATAAAGGGCTTGGATAAAAGGAGGGCACGGATTTGTTCTCGTCGTTCGTTGTACAATTGTATTCGCTCCTTTCATTGAAAAATAAAGAAAAATCGGGAAATCACATGATTCTGGATCATATTAGCACAGAATGAAGTTTGCTTATAAGAGCACAGTGTTTCATCTGCC
>JBJFGC010000073.1:0-5075 GCA_051892315.1 Eubacteriales bacterium | reverse complement strand
TGGGTCAGCGTCAGGATGTACCATTCGGAGCTGCTTCCTGCGTTTTGGGTGAGCGTACCATCGATCCATTCCTGGACCGAGGCTTCTCCGGAACCCTCCAGGTTCCACGCAACAATACCGTCAATGACGCTTGCGGCATCATTGACGGTATGATCGTCTCCTATGGCAAAAACGGGAATCGCTTCTGCCAACAGAATAAGTACCGACAGGCAGCAAACAACGATACCTGTGAAGAACTTATTTTTCATTTTGCTTTTTGCGGGACACCGATACAACAGTCAGAACAGCGGCTGCGGATACAGCAAGAGTCATCCATCCAGCCATGCTGTCGCTGGTCTGAGGAGCGGTGGTGACCGTCTCCGCAGCCGTCGTTTCCGAAACGACAGGAGCGGCTTTTACCGTAACGATACAGGTCGGCGGAACAAGGGTCATGGTGTCGGAGACTGCGCTGAGCACATAGGTGTCTGCCTCGCCGAGAGAAAGGGAAACACTGCCGTTTGCATCGGTGGTATAAGTGGTTTTTACACCGTCAATGGTGAGAACCGCGTTTTCAACCGGTACAGTAATGGGATTGTATTCGGCGTCATAGCCGGCTGCGGAGAGGGTAAGCGTGATGGTGTCACCCGCTGTCCCTTCGACATTACGAACGTTGAAGAAACAATATTGGTCCGACCATGCGGTCAGGTCCGTGTAAACAAATGCGTTGATGGCATCGCCGTCTGCAACCGGATCCGTGAGGCTCCATGCGGAGGCGTCGTTGAGGTAATAGCCGTAGCTTCCGCCGTTTTCGGTACCCCAGAGCTTGTTCAGGGAAAGACCATAATCGGTCATACCGGAACCGTAACCGGCAGCCGCGCCGCCTTCATACTTTGCCTCATGAGCGGCATAAAGCGCATCGTTGATGGTGAGTGCGCCGTCGGCGTCTGCATCGGTAACGGTGATTGCCTCCTGCGTCAGAACCAACTGGCCGTTTGCATCCGAGATTGTCACATAGACCGTCGCCGCAGCGTCCGTCTCTGCCGCAAACACCATGCTGCCGCAAGTGCCAAGGAGGAGCAGGAGCGTTATTGCCGCAGAAAGAAATTTTTTCATAGGAGTGACCTCTTTTCATTGAATATAAAAATTTATAACACCCGTAGGTTGGTGCCCGATGAAGTTTTATGCCCGCATTTCGGACGGCCTTTCATGTTTTTCAAAGTTCCATGGTGCCATGGTGCAGTGATGCACAGGCGTTTCGCGTGCCTGCGCTTTTCGGGGTTCTGCCGGATTCTGTCTATGGATTTGGAAAAACAAAAAGTGCCCCTTTCTTGGTTAAGGAACACAGGAAAAGCGCAGCTATCTTCGGCAGCGCAGAAGGCCGGAGCTTTCCTGCGCTGAAAAAATGGCTGCACTTTCCATGTCCAAATATGCGGCGATGAACGCCAGTGCCTTCGCGCTGTCTGATGGGTATTCCGACTTATGAAACGGATTTCAATTACGGTAATGATGGTTGCGACGGAATTGCACCGAACTTCCCCCTGATCCGTGAAGAACCGACATGCCTCACGGAACCAGACTGCGAAATTTATTCAATTGTAAGCATGATGGAAATCATCGTGGTACAGTATAGCATACGGATCGGATTTTGTCAATATGCCGTGAAAATTCGGTCACGGAAATCCATGGTCATGGCTGTCATGGAGGCAGATGCCGTTGCTGGGCTTTGGGGGAAATACCGTCTGCTGAAGAAGGAAAAAGGGTCACAATGGAGCGGGAAAAACATTGACGAAGGCTGCCCATTATGGTATGATTTTCCCAGACGTTTTTTTCTCCGCTTTCCGGGTCATGGACGACGAAAACCGGAAGACTCAGCAAGCGGAATCAAGCGGGAGGTTCTCGGATCCTGTAAAATAATACAAGACAGCGGAACGGAGGGGATGGAATGGACGAGTGGTATAGGAACATTCAGAAAATTGCTGATGAGATTGACGTTTGCATCAAAAGTCAAAACGATGAAGCAATAACCCTGAAAAAGCTGGCCCGGAAGCTCGGGTATTCCGAATTTTATGTATCGAGAAAGTTCAGGGAAATTTCGGGAATGCAGCTCAGAGAGTATCTGCGCTTCCGAAAGCTGGCTTTTGCCCTGAGGGAGCTTCGTGATACCGAAACCGGCATTTTAGAAATTGCTTTGAGCTATGGCTTTTCTTCGCATGAAGCCTTTACCCGTGCGTTCAAGAACGCATACGGCCTTACGCCAAGTGCGTACCGGGAGAAGCCTGTACCTGTTGTTCTTCGCACCATTCTGAAACCGTTTGACTGTTATCTTTTAGGAGTTGGAGGAACAGGTATGGCAAAATCCATCGGGGAGGTAAAGACTTATTTTGTGACGATTCCGGCGCATAAGTTTTTGCACATCCGGAATTACGAAAGCATCGGTTACTGGGATTTCTGGCAGAAGCAGAGCCGCATTCCCGGCCAGGACTGTGAAACGATCCGCGGACTGCTGGACAGCATTCCGGGCAAGCTGGACGATATGGGTGGAGATGAAGCGGACAGCGGCAGCGGGCAGCTGATGGCGTTTATCAACGAGCCGACCGGCAGGATATGCAGCTGGGGGATTCCCCTTGCGGAAGCTTACGGCGTTCGCCTGCCGTTGGATTACGCCGGGGAAGTGCCGCCGCAGATGCAGCTGATGGAGGTTCCCGAAGGGGAGTATCTTGTCTTTGAACACGGAGCATTCGACTTTGAAACGGAAAACGCTGTGGTGGAAGCGGAAATCGAAAAGGCAATGAAAGCGTTCGATTATCCGGCAAGCGGATACCAGCTTGATCTTACGCCGGGCAGAGTGTTCTATTTCTATCACGCCTGCAAGCGGTTCTGGAAGTACGTCCGACCGGTAAAGAAAGCGGAAGAGACACCGTAAGAGAAACATCTGGACGGCCAAAACAAATCAAAAGTCCCCGATTCACCGGAAGCGGGGACTTTTGCTCTGCCCATTCTTTTTAAAAGTACGCATGATGCTGCCGGAAGACGTGCCGGCTGTTGCCGGATGGCTGCGCGATGGCATATCGGAAGCAGAATTTTCACGAACCTATTGAATTTTCGGCGCGGGTATGCTAACATATTCTCAGCAAAATTTTTTAGGAAACGGGGTAAAACACTATGACAGACAGAAAAACATGGAAGGCTGCACTGTCGGTCGGTCCTGCCGCGATGAACGCGGAAACGCTCGCCTCTCTCGCTCAGACGGGCATTACGGAAATCGAGCTTTCGTCCGGCGCGCTGGCTCCCTTTTATGAGGAGCTGGACTATCCGAACCGCGCGGGAGAAATTTCCCGTCTGGCGCTGGAAAACGGCGTCCATATTTCCTCGGTTCACCTGCCGTTTGGACCGTTCGACAAACTGGATCCGGCGTCGCGGGATGCGGAGGTGCGCGATTTTATCTTGAAAACGCAGTCCGAACTGCTGCGTGCTGCGGCGGACGCCGGCGTTGGCATCGCGGTCATTCATCCCAGCGGAGAGCCGTACCTGGACGAGGAACGTGAGGAACGCCTTGCCATCGCGTGCGACACGATTGCCCGTCTGACGGACGCGGCAGCGGATGCCGGCATTACGCTTGCGCTCGAAAACCTTCCGCGCACCTGCCTTTGCCGGACGCGGGAGGAAATGGTCTATTTCCTGGAACGTATTCCGGCGCTGCGCGTCTGCTTCGACACCAACCACTGCCTGCTTCAGGATAACGCCGACTACATCCGCGCGGTCGGGGACAAAATCGTGACTCTGCACGTATCGGATTACGATTTCATCAATGAAAGACATTGGCTCCCGGGCGAGGGCAAAAACGACTGGGAACGCCTCATCCGCACGCTCGAGGAAGTGAATTATGCCGGACGTTTCCTGTACGAAACCGGAGGCGCGGCAAAATGCCGGGAAGTTTACGCAAATTACCGGACCCTGATGGGTCTGTCATCCTGAACAAAGGGAGGAAACAGCAATGCTGAAGGATCAGCCGTGGCTTAGACTGGGCCGTGACCTGCGGGTCGAACTGGAACAATGCATCGGAGAGGGACGCGATGTGGAGGCGTACCGCAGCGTTGTGGATGCCGTCTGCGCAATGGACAACGAAACCCTGCGGGCAAACGAAGGCTGGATTGCCGGGATCGGCGCAAAGATGGCGTCGGCTCCCATCCGGCCGGACTACCCCTATGTGGAGCCATCCACTCTGCCGGAAATTTTTGCGGAGGCTCCCGCCGAAAAGCCGGCGCTTGGTGAGGTTCCCGGGGACGATGTTCTTCGGAACAAGCTCTCTGGCGCGTGGATCGGGCGGATTGCCGGCTGCCTGCTTGGCAAACCGGTGGAAGGCTGGCGGCGGGAGACGCTGTATCCCGTCCTGCGTGCCACGGGAAATTATCCGCTGGAACGCTACATCTGCCAGAAGGAATTCTCGGATGAGCTGGTCGAAACGTACCATCTCAACCGCCATTCCTGCTTCGCGGACAACGTCGGCGATGCTTCGCCGGTGGACGACGACACCAACTACACCACCTTCGCGCTCAAGCTCGTTGAAAATTACGGAAGAAACTTCACAGCGGCGGATGTGATGGAGGGATGGATGTGCTGGATTCCGCTTCTTGCTACCTGCACAGCGGAACGGGCGGCTTACCGCAACGGTGCGATGGGTCTTCTTCCGCCGGAGACCGCGACCTACAAAAACCCGTACCGTGAGTGGATCGGTGCGCAGATCCGCGGGGACTTCTTCGGCTACATTAACCCCGGCCGTCCGGAAACGGCGGCGGATATGGCGTTCCGGGACGCGTCGATTTCTCATGTGAAAAACGGCATTTACGGTGAAATGTACATCGCGGCGATGCTCGCGGCCGCTGCGGTCTGCGACGACCGGCGGACCATCATCGAAACCGGCCTTGCGTATATTCCCGCGCGTTCCCGCCTGACGGAGGAAATCCGGTATGTCATCGGCCTGTACGACGGCGGCACATCCGCGCACGACATTATTGAAGCGATTCACAAAAAGTACAACGAACATTCCGCGCACGACTGGTGCAGTACGATTGCCAATGCGATGATCGTTACCATGG
>JBJFGC010000072.1:0-5102 GCA_051892315.1 Eubacteriales bacterium | reverse complement strand
TTGGGGAAAAACCGGAATTTGACCTCCGTGACCGGGACTGGCGGATTTATTCCAGAAATTACTCCGACCCGCCGCATTTCATCGGCGAATACGCAAAGATTTCCAACTCGCTCATCACCGAGGGCTGCAACATTGAGGGGATTGTGGAAAATTCCGTTCTCGCCAGCGGCGTGAAAGTGGCGCGCGGCGCCATCATCCGGGATTCCGTGATTATGCGCAACGTCACCATCGCGGAGGGGGCGACCATCAATTACTCCATCATTGACAGCAACACACGCATCGGCGCCGGCTGTGTGGTCGGCCGCACCAAGAGCAGCAGCGGAAACATTACGGTCATCGGCTCCGATCTTGAGATTCAACCCGGCGTGGATATCCCGGGCGGCGAAATGGTCGACAGCGAATGGATCGACGGCAAACGAAACAAGTGACCCACGATACAAGTCACACAGAAAGGAATGTAACAAAATGTCAGCGTCAGGAATCATTTTCTCAAACATTCACGATAATAATATACCGGAGTTGACCAGACTGCGCACAGTCGCGTCCGTTCCGTTTGCGTGCCGTTACCGCTTCATCGACTTCACGCTCTCGAACATGGTGAATTCCAACATTTACAACATCAGTGTGATTACGCACTACAATTATCATTCCCTCATGGATCACATCGGCTCCGGGAAGGACTGGGACCTCGCGCGCCGTTCGGGAGGAATCAAGATTCTGCCGCCCTACATCACCGCGTACGCGAACAACGTCAATTCGCTTTACCAGACGAGGCTTCAGGCGCTCAAGAGCGTGAATTATTCCATCAGCCGCATTACGGATGACTATGTGGTCATGTCCGACTGCGACGTCATCTGCAACGTGGACTTCAACGACCTCATCGCGTACCATCAGAAGACGGACGCGGATATGACCATCGCGGTCAAGACCGTGGAGCTGACGCCGCAGACGGCGAAAATCAACACCATCTATACCTCCGACGAGGAAGGGCGGGTTGTGGACGTGCTCGCTTACCCGACAAACTTCACGGGAACGGCGGACATCAGTCTGAACATCATTGTCATGAAGACCTCCTATCTCCAGCAGATTGTTCTGGACGCGATTGCACATGACTACAGCAGCCTGACACGCGATGTGATTGCCCGCAACATGGGGCGGATGAACTACCGCGTGTACAAGTATGAGGGTTATTTCGCCTGCGTCTCCTCCTTTGCGGACTACTATTCGCACAGCATGGAGCTGCTCCGGAATCCGGAAGCACGGGATTCCTTGTTCAACGTAAAGAACCGGCCGGTGTATACCAAGGTCAGAAACTCCGCGCCGTCCTATTACAGCCCGACGTCCAGCGTGAAGAATTCGATGGTGGCGGATGGCTGCTACATTGAAGGAACGGTGGAAAATTCGATTCTGTTCCGCGGTGCGAAGGTCGGACGCAACGCAACGGTGAAGAACAGCATCATCATGCAGGACTCCATTATCGGAGAGGGAGCATTTCTTAACTGCGTGATTACCGATAAGAACGCGGTGATCCGCGACGGCCGGATGCTCAGCGGCGCGGATACGCAGCCGTACTACATTTCCAAAGGAACTATGATCTGATTGCAAAGATTTTTGATTTCTCTGTCTGAAATTCATTCTGGAGGTCATTTATGAAAATATTATATGCTGCCGCTGAGGCCCTTCCCTTTGCCTCGACGGGCGGACTTGCGGACGTTATGGGCGCGCTGCCGAAGGCAGTGAACCGCGTCCTGGAGCCGGACGCCGACATTCGTGTGGTGATCCCCCTTTATCCGGTTGTGCGCGCGAAGTTCGCGGAGGTCATCGAGCTGGTTGCGGAAATCAACGTGCGGCTCGCGTGGCGGAATCAGTATTGCGGCATCTGGAAGACCGTGACGGAGGGCGTCACTTACTACTTTATCGACAACCAGTATTATTTTGAGCGCGACCGCCTGTACGGCTGCTACGACGACGGCGAACGGTTTGCGTTCTTCTCCAAGTGCGTTCTGGAACTGATGGCGGCGGTGAATTTCTATCCGGACATTCTCCACGCCAACGACTGGCAGACCGCGCTGGCGGTGATTTATCTCAAGCGGCGGTACTCTCATCTCGACGAGTACCGGAACATTTCCGCGCTGTTCACCATTCACAACATCGATTATCAGGGCGTGTTCGATTTCGGGATTCTGGGCGAGGTTTTCGAGCTGCCCGAATGGGACCGCAGCATTGTGGAGTACAACGGCAATGTGAACCTCCTCAAGGGCGCGATTGTCTGTGCCGACCGGGTGAATACGGTAAGCCAGACCTACGCGCGGGAGATTCTCACCGAATATTACGCGAGCGGGCTGCATTACATCCTCCGTCAGGCGGACGCGGAGGGCAAGCTCACCGGCATCGTCAACGGCATCGATGTGGATTACTACAACCCGCAGAAGGACCCGGACATTGCGGAATTCTATTCCGTGGATTCGATGGCGGGAAAGGCGGTCTGCAAAGCGGAGCTTCAGAAGCTCTGCGGCTTTGAACAGCGTCCGGAGACGCCCGTGATTGCGATGGTGTCCCGTCTGGCGTCCCACAAGGGCTTTGACCTTGTCCGGCGCATCCTTGAGGAATTCATCAACAAGCACGACGTGCAGTTTGTTCTCCTCGGTACGGGCGAGGCAGCGCTGGAAAACTTCTTCGCCGACCTCGCGCGCCGCTATCCGCAGCAGGTGTGCGTCCGTCTCGAATACAACAAGGCGCTTTCCAAGAAGTTCTACGCCGGCGCGGATCTGTTCCTGATGCCGTCCAAGAGCGAGCCGTGCGGACTTTCCCAGATGATTGCTTCCCGTTACGGGACGGTTCCGCTGGTGCGGGAATGCGGCGGTCTGGCGGACACCATCCGCCCGTACAACGAAAACGACGGCACCGGCAACGGCTTCTCCTTCACCAACTACAACGCACATGACATGATGCACGTGATGGAGTACGCGCTTTCACTATATGCAAATCATACCAAATGGAGCGAACTTGTCAAAAATGTCATGAAAGTCGACTTTTCATGGACAGTTTCGGCTAAAAAGTATATTGATATTTATCGTTCTTTGATGTAAAATAAAACAAGGTGTAAAATACTTCGTCGTTTGGATGGAAGATTGTTTTTCGAAGCGTTCCCGCCGGAAGGGCGGGGGCGCGGGAGAGCTCTGCAGGAGGTGTCTGTGACGGCACCTCTTGCCGGTTTTTCTGTAAGGCGGCCGGAAATTTGAGACACGAAGCGTATGGTACCCTGAAACTTTGAACGCAATTCCGGAAGGACAAAAAAGGATATGGAGAAAAATGCAAAAGTTACGGAAGCGATGGTCCGCGAAAGCATCGAGCAGAAGCTGATCCGCTACTTCGGTGTGAAGCCGGACGAAGCGACAGAGGAACAGATTTACAAGGCGACGGTCATGAGCGTGAAGGATCTTCTGACCGAAAAACGTTCCGTCTTCCATGAAAAGGTCAAAAAACAGCGCCCGAAAAAAGTGTACTACCTCTGCATGGAGTTTCTCGTCGGCCGACAGCTCCGCAACAACCTGATGAACCTCGGCGTGGACGGCGAATACCGGCGCGTCCTGGAGAGCATGGGTTTCGACCTCGAAAAGATTTACGAGCTGGAACCGGATCCGGGACTCGGCAACGGCGGCCTCGGACGTCTGGCGGCCTGCTTCCTCGATTCCCTCACCTCGCTGGACTACGCTGCGACGGGTTTTTCCATTTGCTATGAGTACGGCCTTTTCAAGCAGAAAATCATCGACGGCAACCAGGTGGAGCTGCCCGACGCGTGGATGGACCGCGGGGATACGTGGCTGGTTCCGCGCACCGACAAGGCGTTTACGGTCCGTCTCGGCGGTACCGTGGAGGAAAAATGGGAAAACGGGAAGTGCACCATCACCTACGACAACTATTCCGACGTCAGCGCGGTTCCGTATGATATGATGATCTCCGGCTCGGATTCGCAGGCGGTCAACGTGCTTCGCCTCTGGAAGGCGGTCGACACCACCCGCTTCAATATGAATCTGTTCTCGCAGGGACAGTATGTCCAGGCCATTCAGGAAACCTCCAACGCTGAAGTCATTTCCAAGGTTCTTTATCCCTCCGATGAGCACGACGAGGGCAAGCTGCTCCGTCTCACGCAGCAGTATTTCCTCGTTTCCGCTTCGCTCCAGAGCATCATTGCCGACCATCTTGCCGGCTACGGAACGCTCTACAATTTTGCCGATAAAGTTGCCATTCACATCAACGATACCCATCCCGCGCTCGTTATTCCCGAGCTGATGCGGATTCTGATGGACATTTATTCCTATTCCTGGGATTCCGCGTGGTCCATTGTCACCCGCGTTGTTTCCTACACCAACCACACCGTTCTTCCGGAAGCTCTGGAAAAGTGGAACGTCTACCTGTTCAAGCTCAAGCTGCCCAGAATCTATATGATTGTCGAGGAAATCAACCGCCGTCTCTGCGCCGACCTCTGGAACATGTATCCGGGCGACTGGGATCGTATTTCCCGTATGGCGATCATCGGTTATTCGCAGGTTCGCATGGCCAACCTCAGCGTTGCCGCGTCGCACACGGTCAACGGCGTATCTGCGCTGCACTCGGAGATTCTCAAGCGTACGGTGTTCCACGATTACTATAAGGCCATGCCGTATAAGTTTACGAACGTGACCAACGGCATCGCGATGCGCCGGTGGCTGTGCTACTCCAACCCCGGTCTGGCCGCGCTGCTCGACGAAACCATCGGCACCGGCTACCGCAAGAATACCGAGGAGCTGGCAAATTTCCGTCAGTTTGCCGACGACCGCAGCATTCACGAGCGTCTGCGTACCATCAAGACGGACCGCAAGCTTGAGTTTTCCAAGTATTACTTCAACAAAACCGGGCAGACCATCGACGTGAATTCCGTTTTCGACGTACAGGTCAAGCGGATGCACGAATACAAGCGTCAGCTTCTGAACGTTCTGAAAATCATCACGCTGTACAACGAAATCCGGGATAACCCGAACGGCGAATATACGCCGTCCACCTTCATTTTCGGCGGCAAGGCGGCGCCCGGCTACTATATGGCGAAGGATATCATCAAGCTC
>JBJFGC010000071.1:0-5145 GCA_051892315.1 Eubacteriales bacterium | reverse complement strand
CGACCTGCTCCAATGCGGAAAAGGGCGTTCATTTCAACATATACCGCACAAAGGATTTCCATAACTGGGAACCTATGGGCGACGAATACGATGTAGTTCCGGACCGCAGCATCTATCACGAACGCTGGGATGAAATGGTCGTGATCGACGACGTGGATGAAGCAGGCAAACCGATTTATTACGGATACATTACCTCCGAGCCGCGGGAGGAAATTGCGGCGCCGGGCCCCGCCATGCTCAGCAGCTACGACGGAATTCACTGGAAGGTGCTTCCCCCCGCGCAGGTGGTCTGGGGAGAAACGCCGTCGCATTATATGGAACTGAACTTTGTCGAGAAGATCGGCGGAAAATATTATATGTCCATGTCGGGAAGACTGTATCTGGACAGCTACGGCTATTCGCTGTACACCTTTGTCGGAGACACTCCGTTCGGCCCGTTTACGCCGGATCTCGAAAAATTCCGCCTGACCGGAACGAGCAGACGCGATATCACCTGGCTGGGCCATACCGTCAAAACTCCGTTCGGACTGCTCTCCGCACTCTGGCTGAGTCATGATGTTGCTCCGGACATTCCTTCCAAAACGTTTGCTCTTTCCACGCTCAAGCGGGTGCTCTGCGAGAACGGTCATCTGCGGCTCGGCTATTGGGAAAAGAACGACGAGCTGTTTGATACTTCCCATCCGCTGGATCTGCAGCTGTCTGCCGTACATCCTGCGGAGAACGTGAAAAATCCGCGGGACAGCGTGGAACAGAGCCCCGACGGCAGTTTCAGAGTATCCGCTTCGCGCGACGGCGTTCTGTTATTGAGCCGACCGCTCCTGGACAAGGACAAGGGCCTTATGCTCGAAGGCACGTTCACCTGTTGGGAAAACCGCGGTCATATCGCTACGCACCAGCACGCTGCAGGTGTCGGATTCTACATTGAAAAGGAACCGGGCGAAGGCGTGATGATGTATGCGGATACGCTGGGGGTCACACGGAGCGGAAACTTCCGCTATTCCGACCGGGTGATTTCCGATTTCGATCCATACAAGAACGCCGGTTACGGTCTGGCAGCGGGACGTTCGGGTGTGCTGCGCGGTACGACGGAGTTCAATTATGAAGATACGGTCGGCCCGTTCGGTCACGCTTCATATGCCGGAATCCGTCACGGAAAAAAGCACACGTTCAAGCTGATTGCGCGGATGGATTACTTTGAACTGTACATCGACGGTCTCTATGTCCAGACCTATCTCCTGCCCGATACGATAACCGGCAGAGTCGGGATATGCGTGATGGACGGCGTGTGCAGCTTCGATCTGCGCGCATACCGGTGACGGAGCAAAACCACAGCCGACTGCTTCCGCCATTCCCGCACTGCACCATTTGAAAGATTTTTGGTGCTGTTACCCTAAGATCGCAAAAAGAAACAACGACCGGGTTATCCCAATCAAAGGATAGCCCGGTCGTTGTTTTTGAGGCATGAGGCAACAGATGGAAACAACCCGTTTGTTGCTTCGGTCAGGATTTCTGTGCGAGCCAGTATGCTTCGATCAGTGCAATCGGCGCACAGGTGCTGTGCTTTTCATAATCGACAAAATTCGCCATCCGGCAAAGCTGTTCCAGCGATGTTTCAGAGACTTTCCATCCGGGGCACAACGCCGCAACCGCAATCCCCTCTCCGACGGCACGCAGAGGGTAATACGACAGATGTTCCCGGAAATCCGAGGGTTCCGGGGTAAAATACCCCTTGCCGCCCCAACATCCGGCATACCGCGCCTTCGCGTTTTTCCAGCAGATGTATTGGATCTGCAGCCACTCTGCGCCTTCCGGTGTCATCAGTTCCTTTGCTTTCCGGACAGCCATTTTTTCATACGGTTCCGCCATAATCTGCATGAACTTCCGACAGGTATCCCGTACCTCCGGATCGCTGTCCAAATCGTATACCAACCGCACGGAATACTGCAATTGCAGTCCTGCGTAGGTGGGGCCGGACAGCGGAACATGGTCCAGGGTTTTCGCCAGCGCTTCCTCACGATACGGTAAGTACAGGTCTCTCCAATGGGACTCACCGGTGGTCTTCCACGTCAGCAGATACAGCATGGGCAGACGCAGAAATTCGTGCGGATGGATATCCCCCCACATCTGTCCCGCCACACCGATTTCGCCGTCTTCCCGCAGAAAACTCCAATGGTTTTCGGGGATGATTTCCGCTTCCATTTTCTCCGCCATTCCGGTTAGAATACGTCGGATGCTGTCTTTCTGGGTTTCATCGGATAACGGAGAAAAGTACAGCCGATAGGCACCGTAGAACCAGTTGGTGTACTGATCCCGAGAGGTATCGATATAGTGGCTCTGGCCGTCGGCAGGCGAAACGCCGCGCGGAAGGAATCCCTTGACCGGCGAAACGGTGGCGTCCAGCTCCATGCCCTTGTATATTTTGGCCGCATACTCTCGCATACTTTCGTCGCCGGTCGCTTCATAACGGGCGATTACCGCATCCATCATAAGTCCGGCGTTGAGCATACAGTCTTCCATGCCGGTACCGTATCCGCCGGGATTGGGGATCAGCAGGCGGATCAGCTCCGGTTCCGGCAGATACCGTGTGGCGGCGTCGGGCTCATGCCCAACAAGATGATTGTAAAACATACAGGTGCGTTCGTCAAAGAGTCGGTTCCAAACAAAGTTCCATGCTTTTTCCATAGTCCTTTTCCTCCATCGCTTGTTCGGGAGCGAACATCAGTTCGCGCCGTACAGAGCATTCAGTTCTTCCGCCAAATCCATGTCGAGCTGCCGATTGGCCGCATAATAGGACGCAAGGTCCTTGCTGGGATTTGCGCTGTTGAGAAGGGTATGGAATGTATTGGCCATTTTCGCACTGAAGGAGTAAGCAAGTTCCACGTACATTTTTTCACCGATCAGGCGGATGACCTTCGCGGAATCTTCATCATAGACATACTTGTTGGTCAGCGAAACGTCGACAAATGCCGGAATAATTGTATAGTAACCGGACGCGGTGAGCGCTTCAATGCCCCAGCCGACCAGTGTTTCGTCGGTAATGGTCTTCGGAACCGCATGAGAATAGTCCGTATAGCCAGCAATGTAATCTTTCTGAGCCTCATCGAGCTTCGGTGTGCAGAGAATACCGTATTCCACATCGGTGTCACGCAGAATGGTTTCCGCCATGCCGAGTGAGTCATAATAGAACAGGGACTTTCCTTTCTGGAAGATCATCTGGTCTTGACGGCCGGCATTGTTATCCCCCTGAAGGACACCATGGGTTTCGTAAAGCATGGCGTACATCTTGTCAAGTGCAGTGGAGGCGCGTTCCAGATCGAAGACGAATTCAAGCTGTCCGTCACGGTTTACCGCATAGGTGTAAATCCCCATGGAAGGCTGCATACAGATGAAGATGTTCTGGTTGACATAGCCGACGGTGTCTTCTGTGTCGACCACACCGTCACCGTTCGAGTCCTCATAAACCGAACCGATCATACTGTGCAGTTTATCGAGCGTCCATGTGCCGGCAAAGACATCTTCATACGGTACGGTCAGGCCGTAATTTGTGCAGAGCTGCTTGTTGACGAACCATGCACGCGCACGGGAGACGCCGAAATAGGACATATAGTTGGAGAAGAGCAGCATATGGTCGTTGATCCGGTAGGAACTGACGGCATGTTCCGGCCACCACGGCGCCGAAAAATCGAGCGGTTCCATGTGGCTGATGTCCATAGTGTAGCCGTCCAGCGCGAGCTTTCCCATAGCAAGGTCCTGACCGGTCATGATATCGCAGACCGCATCGCCGGCAACGACAGCGTTGCTGAGCTGACTGACATCTGCGAACAGAACCGGCTCGATTACGATGCTCAGTTTGTCTTCCACGGCACGGAGCGAATTGTAGATGGCATCGTTGAGAACGTCGCCGTTCAGTTCGTCGCGGATGGAAAAACGGTAAATGTCATACTGTTCCGTATCTCCGAGCCGCAGGGTCGCTCCGCCGAGGTTCTGTTCCGGAAAATCATCAAAGGTCGTTGCCGGTTTGGTTTCCTCCGGCGGTTCCACGGGGGTTATGGATGTTGTTTGTTCATTTCCAATCTTTTCGTCGGACACCTCGGTTTTTTCACTTTTCCCGCACGAAGGCAGGAACGTGTTCAGAAACAGTGCCGCAAGAAGCAGGGATAACAATCGTTTTTTCATAACAATCCTCCTGAATTTTTTCAAATACTTGTAAGTTTTGTGCAACTGCGCTATAATTATAACAAACCGTAGATCGGAAATAAAGATGTAAATCAAACCATTGCTTGCATATTTCAAACTTTTTTCAGGAGGAATTCGAAAATGGAGCTGTCAGAAATCAATCCTTATCCGCGTACGGTTGGTTATTTTCCAGAGTGGAACTATGAGAATTTGTCCGCGTCGATCGCTTATGATCTGCGGATTTTCGCCGTTTTGCGAAGTACAGCACTTCTTACGTTAAACGAAAAAACATTCCGTATGCCTGCTGACTCGCTCCTGGTTCTTGCGCCGGGAGAACCGTATGATTTCCGTAACGAAGACCCGGCACAGCCATTTGACCTATACTGCCTGAGCTTCGATCTGACACAGGAGTACCGGAGCAGTCCCCGTTACCGCCTGCCGACGTATCTGCCTTTGTTTCAGCCGGAGTTTCTCATTGACCAGAAAATCCGCAGTGGGACACGTGATATCTCGAATCTTTCTCTTCCGTTGATTCTGAATCATTGTCCGGAAATATGCGCGCAGGTGCGTCAAATCCATCAGCTTTTCTGCGATAAACCGATTTATTATCTGGAACGATGTTCCGGAATCATTAAGGAAATTCTGTTCACGATCCTGCCGGAACACGCGGAGCTGGAAGCAGAGAAAAAGGCATCCGACGGAGTCGCCACCGCCCGGCGTACCATGCAGTATATTGAGGAACACTTCCGGGAACCGATCAACGAACAGTCGATTGCCGCCGCGCTGAACTTCCATCCCTATTATCTGGCGCGGCTTACGATGCGTTATTTCAGCGTCACGCCCTATCAATATCTGCTGCAGTGCCGGATCGAAGAAGCCATCCGTCAGCTTCTCCATACGAACCATGGAATCGGAGAGATTGCCGCATCCTGCGGATTTACCAGTCCATCACATTTTTCATCGGTCATC
>JBJFGC010000070.1:0-5146 GCA_051892315.1 Eubacteriales bacterium | reverse complement strand
GGGGATGGAGCAGATGCCGTGAGTCTGGCGCAGGCGTTTGCTTCCGGAGCTTTTTTACAGAACTCATCTCGCCTCACCAAATCTCCGTGTCTGCATACCCTGTACCGAGGGAAGTGTTTTTGGACACTCCCAAATCAGAGAAATCAGGGTAATCAATATGCCAGATAACATAAAAATTGGAGTCCTTGGCGGGGACCGACGACAGCTTGTCACGGCGGAGTGCCTGGCGTCGGCGTATGAATGTGCGGTATGGGGATTTTCCGCCGTATATGGAAGCGGCGATGAACATTACTTGAAGGATACCGTACGGTGCGCCGATCCGGAATCCGCCGTAAAATGCTCGGATGCCGTTATCCTTCCGCTTCCCGCAAGCCCGGACGGTGTGCGGCTCAATTGCCCGCTGGCCGTCAAGTCCGGCGAGACGCCGGTGGTACGCCTGCTCGAAATCTGTGAAAAAATGCCGCATGGATCGCTCCTTCTCGGCGGACTGCTTCCTCCGGTGGTGAAAAAATTTGCAGCAGAGCATGGAGTTACCGCCCTTGATTATTACGATTCCGAGGAGCTTCAAATTAAAAATTCCGTGCCGACGGCCGAGGGCGCCATCGCCGCCTGCATCGACGCTCTTCCGTTCACCATCGCCGGAATGCGCGCCGCCGTGTTCGGGTATGGCCGTGTCGGACGTACCCTCGCCGGACGTTTGAAGGCCCTTGGCGCCGACGTGTTCGCCGTCGCACGAAGCCGCCGCGACCTGTCGAATGCCATGTGCGATGGATGCATCCCTGTCCCGTTGGAGGAGTACCGCTCGTTCCCTCTGCACTGCGACGCTGTGTTCAATACCATCCCGCACCGGATTTTTGACGCCGAACTGCTTTCCAGAATTCCGCGCGGTACCGTCCTCTTTGAACTGGCAACTGCCTGTGCAGGTGTGGATCGAAGCGCAGCGGAGGAAAACGAGATCCGCGTTATCCCGCTCCCCTCTCTCCCAGGCAAGACCGCTCCCCAGACAGCCGGGGAAATCATCTGCTCCGTGGTGCGCGGAATGTTGGATGAGCATTTCTCAGGGAGGTGAGACGATGGAATCGACAACCAAACCAACGCTCGGCTTTGCCATGTGCGGTTCCTTCTGCACGCACCGGGACGCGCTGGCTGTCCTGAGGGAACTGTCCGTGAAGTATCGCGTCGTCCCGATTCTGTCCTACGCAGCAGCGGAAACGGATACCCGCTTCGGAACCGCCGCGCTTCTCGCGGAAACCCTCACCGGGATCTGCGGCCGTCCGCCGGTGATGACCATCACCGAAGCGGAAAAATTCGGCCCGTCTGCCCCGCTTGACGAGCTGCTCCTGTGTCCATGCACCGGAAATACGCTTGCTAAAATCGCCCACGGCATCACGGATACCCCTGTTGCCATGGCCGTTAAGGCTCACCTCCGCTGCGATCGTCCGCTGCTGATTGCCTTAGCCTCCAACGATGCGATGGCGGGCAATTTTGTCAACATCGGCACCCTCCTGAACCGGAAAAAAATCTATTTTGTCCCCATGCGTCAGGATGACCCGGCTGCCAAACCGCATTCCCTTGTCGCTGACTTCTCGAAAATTCCGGAATGCCTGGAAAAAATGCGCCGCGGAGAACAGATGCGTCCGCTTTTTCTGTAGAATCAAAAAACTCTGGGAGAAACTTTTGAAAATAAGTTTTTCCCAGAGCATTTTTTCGTATGTGTTCCTTCTCTCACGGCGTCGAACGCGCACCGCGGAGAAAATCCATCACAGAGGTGTAAGTGTCGGCGTCTTCCGCGGTGAGGATGGATGGACGCCATGCGTGCGTGTTGTCGTAGGTACAGCAGGGGGTGATGGTGTACTCTGCCTTTTGCAGCGTTCCGTCGATAACCTGAAGTTCTACGCCGAGAAGAAGGGTGTACTCGTCCGGATATTTCGACGCGCCGTCCAGAAGTGCGCCGAGTGAATAGAAAATGGCTCCTTCTCCATATTTTTCACATGGCTGAATGGAAGCGGTGTCCGTCCCCACGACAAGGTCGGCACCGGCGTCTACAAACGAGCGGAACAACGTCCGGCGGGATTCGTCCGGAAGATACGAACCGGTTTCGGGCGTAGTCAGATAGAGAGCGACATAGTCGTTCGACGCAGACGCGCCGTTCAGCCATGCGATAATGCCTGCCGCGTCGTTCTCATCCTCCAGGTACCGGCAGTATACCGCGACGGACAGGCCGGATTTTTCATAATAGACCGCACGGCTGTGATCCCCCCAGGAAAGACCGGCGGCTTCGAGCGCAGCTTTGGTGTCTGCGTAACCGGTGTTCCCATAGTCCCGCGTATGGAAGCATTCGAGGGAAAGAACCTCCACGCCGCTTCCGCTGAAAATTTCGGCTGCGGAAGCTTTCCCGCGATACCATTCCGGCACCGTTCGTTCGACGCTCTCCAACGCGTCGCTGTCGCTCAGAACGACGTCGCAGCCGGCAATGGTGAGGTCATCCGCAGCAAACATGGGCTCCAGATTTCCTAAAAAGTACGATGGCCCCGACGACGTCAGCATTTCATTGAACGTGCCGTATGAGTCGCTGCCGAGCATTGAGCCGGCCGTGCAGCTTCCGGCAAAGGTCAGACGCACGACCTCATAGGCCTCTTCCGGAACCGGTGAAGCTTCCAGCGGCGGATCGGTCGTTCCGACCGCAGCCGTATCGTTTGCATCCAGAGGAACGGCGTAACTCGCATCCGTATTCAGAATCACGGCCAGTCCAATCAGGGCGGCTGTCAGGCAGAAGGCCGCCAGAAGATACAACAGCCGCGCAACGATTATTTTTTCTTTTACCTTCATAAAACTTACATCCAGTAACAATTTGCTCTTAATTTCTCGTTCATTTTACCATAATATCTGAATCTTTTCAAGATGTTTTATGATTTTTTATGAAAAATACGGTCGGAAAGTCAGGAAAAACGTGGGCTTGTTCCGCAAGCTTTTCCTCATAAACTTTGGACTCTGTACATAAAAACCAGTGAAATGGGACAATACTATAGCGGGAATCAGAATTGAGTCCTAAATCAAACGTAAGGATGGTCTCTGAAAATGGAAGAGAAGAAGCCCAATCATTCGATCGCATGTACCGTAACCCAGTGCGCAAACCACGCCTGCGAATGCAACTACTGCGTTCTTGACCGTATTATGGTCGGGACCCATGAAAAGAATCCCACCGTTCCCCAGTGTGTGGACTGCGAATCCTTCGTTCTTGACGCCGCCGGCTCCCGCGAAAAGAGCTGCGGCTCCTCGTCCAAGGGCTGATTCGAGCCGATCAACGAAAAAAATGGTCCTACCCTCCCGTTCTGCGGCTGGGTAGGGCTGTTTTTTTGGTGAAAATTGTCTGTTCACAGGAATTTAACACTTATTTTAAATTTTCTTGTGTTTCTTTTGAGAGAAATTTGATATAGTTAAAGTGGTAATTTAGGGTTAATTCATTCGGATGCCGGACCGGTTCGCGTGAAAACGCAGGGAAGTTCAGACCGGAGATGCCGCATCCCTCTATTTTTGGGAGTTCTTATGACAATTTTTACATTTATCGCGCTTTTTGGCGGACTTGCGATGTTCCTCTATGGTATGGAAGTCATGAGTGCGGGCTTGAAGAACGCATCGGGTACCGCGCTCAAGCGCGTACTGGAAAAAGTGACCTCCAATGCCTTTCTGGGGGTACTGACCGGCGCCCTGGTCACGGCCGTCATTCAGTCCTCGACCGCGACCATCGTCATTGCTGTTGGTCTGATTACCGCCGGCATTCTCAATTTGCGTCAGGCTATCTGCATCGTCCTTGGTGCCAACATCGGTACGACCATTACAGCGCAGATCATTCGTTTGATGGACCTTGATTCAAGCGGAAACATGGTCCTTGAATTTTTCAAGCCGTCCACGCTCGCGCCGCTGTCTATGATTGTAGGCATTATCCTGATTATGTTCATCAAAAAGAAGGGCAGCAAGCCGGTGGGCGAAATTTTCGCCGGTTTCGGCGTTCTGTTCACCGGTTTAATGAATATGACCGCCGCTGTGGAGCCTCTTTCGGAGTCTCAGGTGTTTCTTGACCTCCTCGGCGGATTTTCGGATATGCCGCTTCTCGGCATTGTCACCGGTCTGGTTCTCACCATGATTGTGCAGTCTTCCTCCGCGATGGTCGGTATGCTGCAGGCTCTTTCCGTGACGGGTGTCATGACGATGAACCTCGTTTACCCGATTATCATGGGCATCAACCTCGGAACCTGCGTGACAACAGCGATGGTCTGCTCCATCGGCTCCTCGAAGGACGCAAAGCGTACCGGAATTGCGCACATTGTGTTCAATACCATCGGCACCATTCTGTTTATGATTGGCATGAGCATTTTGAAGGCGTCGGGTGTTTTCCCGGGACTTTGGGACAAGGTGGTAGACAGTGGAGACATCGCAAATTTCCAGACCATCTTCAATCTGGTGACGGCCGTTGTCCTGATTCCCTTTACCGGCTATCTCGTCAAACTGACGTATGTGTTCATCAAACCGGAGGGAGAGGTACGGCAGGCGGACGACTACGCGGCCCTGGACACTCTTGATGAGAAGCTTTACGTGGTACCGCAGATTGCGATTTCCGAAGCGACCACTGCGATTGGGGTCATGGGGCGTCTCGCGCACCAGAACTTCCGGGACAGCATCACCCAGCTGAACGCCTACAGCGAAGAGGTGAGCGTCGGCATCAACACGCGGGAAGACCGGCTGGATGAATTCACGGACACCGTGGAAAACTTCCTTGTGGCCTTATCGAAGACGGTGCAGTCGGACGAACAGAACGAGGTCATCAACATTCTCGTCCAGACGACGACGGACTTTGAGCGAATCGGTGACTATGCGACCAACATCAATGAGTTTGCCGAAAAAATCAAGAGAGAGCAGATTACCTTCTCGCAGAGTGCGAGCGAGGAGCTGAGAATTCTGTTCAGCGCGGTCAGCGAGATTATCGACATGGCGGTGACGGCATTCCTCGAGGACGACGCGGAAAAGGCCAGCCATGTGGAGCCGCTGGAGGAGGTCATTGACGATATGGTCCAGTACCTCCGCGACAGCCACATCAATCGTCTGAAGACCGGCGCATGTACCGTGAACGCGGGCATTATCTACATCG
>JBJFGC010000069.1:0-5177 GCA_051892315.1 Eubacteriales bacterium | reverse complement strand
GTAGGCATTTTCACGGTAAGCCTCGCGGAAAAACAGCATCGGAGCGCCGGGTTTCAGTGAGGCATACGCGTTTTTGAGGTAAGCATCCCGATCCGCATCCGTGAGCAGCATATGAAGTCCCATACAGTCGAGGGCGGCGTCGTACGTTTCGCCGGTGACATCCTTCACCATGTCGAGCAGGCTGACACGTGCGTCCGGCACCGTCCGCAGCCGTTCCTGTGCCGCGCGGACGGCTGACGGTGCAATGTCCACACCGTGGTAGCGGCATCCGAGCTTCGTGAGAATGAGGCCGCACGCCCCCTCACCGCAGGCAAAGTCAATGACCTTTCCGCCGGTGAGGTGATTTTTTTCCACCCATTCCGCGAGGGTTTGTTCAAGAGTTGCATCGTCCGGTTCGTGCCCCCATAGCTCAATCCCCGCCGCAAAGACCTTCCGGTACCGGTCCTCATAGGCCATGTAATACGGTTGATTCATACGATTCCTCCTGTTTTTAAGAATACAGGAAAAGTATAGCACAGAAGGGAGAGGGAGTCAAGCGTGGATTATGGGCATGTCCCCATGACCTCCCGGAGAAAAAAAGCTCCATTCCCGTTGCAAATCCGGACGTATTTTGTTATAATATGCTTTACATGAATTTTACAGGAAAGCAGCAATTTTATGAAAGTAAAAACAGAATATGAGAAAAAGTCGTGGATGCTGGTGCTGTACTGCTGGCTGGCATACGCGACGGTTTATATCGGGCGGAAGAATTTGTCGGTATGTCTGGCGGATATGATTGCGGACGGCGTGACCGACAAGGTATCGGGCGGGACGATTGGAACCTGCTTTATGGTTTGTTACGCGATCGGGCAGTTTGCCAACGGGTGGCTCGGCGACCGGTTCCACCCGAGGCATATGGTTTGCGGCGGACTGTTCTGCGCCGGAGCGATGAACCTTTTGATGGGTCTGAATTCGTATAACCCTTTGTTTATGGTGATCTGGGCAGCCTGCGGCTTTTTCTGCTCCATGCTCTGGTCTCCGATTATCCGCGCGGTTTCCACATGGACGACGGACGAAATCAGCCACGCGGCGGCGGCCAGTCTCTCAGCCACGATTCCCATCGGGACGATTCTGTGCTACCTCATCTGTGCCGCAGGACTGAAATGGTTCGGCTGGCGCGCGGCGTTCTTCCTTTGCGGGGGCATTTTGTGCGTCATGGCGCTTGTGCTGTCCGTTTGCTTCGGGACGCTGAAAACGCACATGAGCGTGGAAAATGCGGCTGCGCCTTCCCGCTTTGACGCATCGCATCACAATACGCTGTCGCATCCGAACGTCCGGATTTTTTGCGCAGGCCTGGTCTTTGCGGCGGGCGGGATTTTGTTCAACGGGATGCTGAAGGATGGTCTTGACCTCTGGATACCGACGATTCTGGCCGACAAATTCATACCCTCGCCGTCGGTTGTCTCGCTGATCTGTACGCTTCTGCCTCTGCTCAACATTTTCGGCGCCTATGCAGCGCGTGACATTTTTCACCGCTTCAAAATCGATGAGCTGACCGTATGTGGAGTCATGTTCGGCATCAGCACCGTCGCTCTGTCGGCAGCAACGCTGATTCTCCATTTTCTTCCCTCGAAGGCTCCCGCGGCGGACATTGGTGCGGGAGATGTTGCGCTGACCGTTCTTGTAACACTCCTTTTTGCCGTCTCAAGTGCGTCCATGCTGGGCGCGAACACGATGCTTCTGACCTTCATTCCGCTGCATTTCGGGAAAGTCGGCCGCGCCTCCACGGTCACGGGTATGCTGAACTGTTTCTCCTATGCGGCGGCTGCCGCCTCAAGCATAGCTGTCGGGTCCATCTCGGAGGCTTTCGGCTGGGAAGTCGTTTTTGCCGTCTTCATCGGTGCCGCGTGTGCCGGCGCTGTGGTTTGTCTGTCGGGGCACAGGCAGCTCCGTCGGAAGACCGATGAGTTGGATGGGGTATGAGGTAAAGTGTTTTTGCAAGAGGATGCTCACCACTTTACAAATTTTTCAACATCTATCTATTGACCTGCCCATTCTTTTGGGGTATAATATAACATGATATATTATGGGCTTTCCTGAAAAAGCGGATGGATGAAAAATGGTTGAAATTACGGGAGTGCTGCCCCACTCGAGAGCGGCGCGGGCAGGCATTCGTGCCGGGGATCTTTTGCTGGAGATCAATTCACATAAAATCAATGATGTGCTGGATTATCGGTTCCGACTCGCGGAGGATGTGGTTATCCTGCGGCTCCACCGCGGACCGGAGCTTCTTGATGTCCGGATCAAAAAAGGAATCTACGACGACATCGGACTGGAGTTCGGGACACCGCTGATGGACCGGAAGCACCGCTGCGAAAACGGCTGCATTTTCTGCTTTATCGACCAGAATCCCCCCGGAATGCGCGAGACCATCTACTTCAAGGATGACGACAGCCGCCTTTCTTTTCTCCACGGAAATTACATCACGCTCACCAACCTGCACGACGAGGACATCGACCGCATCATCGAAATGCACATTTCTCCGGTGAACGTCTCCATTCACACAACCAATCCCGAGCTGCGCGTTCAAATGATGAAGAATAAACGCGCCGGCGACGTTCTCCGCTACCTTGATAAGCTCGCGGACGCCGGAATCCAGCTGCGCGGCCAGATCGTCCTGTGCAGGGGCATCAACGACGGTGCGGAGCTGGATCGCACCATGTCCGACCTCGCCGGCTATTTTCCCGCCCTTGACAGTGTCTCCATCGTCCCCGCCGGACTCACCGCTCACCGCGCCGGTCTCTACCCCCTCGAACCTTTTTCACCGGACGAATGTGCGGCTGTCATTGACCGCATTGACGCTTTCAACGCCTCCCTGCCGGAACGTCTGTTTTTTGCGTCGGACGAGTTTTACGTCAAATGTGGACGCCCTCTTCCGGAAAACGCGTATTATGGGGAGTATCTGCAAATCGAAAATGGCGTCGGAATGCTTGCTTCCTTTCAAACGGAATTCGATTCCGTCTTTCATACCCTCTCCGACGACGAAAAGCGCACGAAACGCGAGGTTTCCGTGGCAACCGGCGAAGCCGCGTACGCCTTTATCGCGGAACAGGTGAAAAAACTCACCGACGCCTGTCCGGATTTCACGTGCCGCGTCTATCCGATTCAAAACCGCTTTTTCGGCGGCGAGGTTACTGTCACCGGCCTGCTCACCGGTACCGACCTGGCTGAACAGCTGTCCGGTCGGCCGCTCGGGGAAACGCTTTACCTTTCCCAGACTACGCTGCGCGCCGAGGGTGACCTTTTTCTATGCGGAATGTCGCCGCAGGAGCTTTCCCATACACTGAATGTGCCCATCGAGTTCGTCGGAAACGACGGGGGGGAATTCTGTCTGAAGCTGCTCGGTCTGGAATGAGCCCATGAACTTTAAGAAAACGGAGATACAAACATGTCAAAGCCTGTGATTGCGATTGTCGGACGCCCGAACGTCGGCAAAAGCACACTTTTTAATAAATTGATCGGAGAGCGCCGCGCCATCGTCGAGGACGTCCCCGGTATTACCCGCGACCGGATCTACGGCGAAACCGAGTGGCGGGGCAAAACGCTCATGGTGATTGATACCGGCGGGATCGAACCCAAAACCGACGATATCCTTCTCAAAAAAATGCGCGAGCAGGCTCAGATTGCCATCGATATGGCCGATGTGATTCTGTTCGTCTGCGATATCCGTACCGGTCTCCTTGCCGACGATATTGACATCGGCATGATGCTCAAGCGCAGCGGCAAGCCCGTTGTGCCGTGCATCAACAAGGCCGATAAAATCGGCGACCTGCCCGCGGAATTCTACGATTTTTACCAGCTCGGCTTTGCGATCGAGCCCATCGCTCTTTCCTCCCTCCACGGAAGCGGCAGCGGAGATGTTCTCGACGCCGTCCTTGACGCTCTTCCGGACTTCGAGTCCGAAAAGGAGGAGGACGACACCATTTCCGTCGCCGTCATCGGGAAACCGAATGCCGGAAAATCGTCGATTGTCAACCGTCTGGTCGGCGACGAGCGCTGTATCGTTTCCGATATTCCCGGCACCACCCGCGACGCCATCGACACCGCCATCGAAAACGAATACGGGAAATACAATTTCATCGACACCGCCGGCATCCGGCGTCAGGCCAAGGTGGAGGATCGCGTGGAAAAATTCAGCGTCCTGCGCGCAAAAATGGCCGTCGAACGCGCGAACGTCTGCCTGATTATGATTGACGCGAAGGAAGGCGTTACCGAGCAGGACGAAAAAATCGCCGGCATTGCCCACGAGGCCGGCAAGGCGTCCATCCTCTGCATCAACAAGTGGGATCTCATTGACAAGGACAACAATACCACGAACGAATTCACCAAAAAGGTGTACGACGCCCTGTCCTACATGACCTACGCACCGATTCTGTACATCTCCGCGAAAACCGGCCAGCGTGTCGAGCGGCTGTTTGAACAGATCAACTACGTCTACAATCAGACCATCATGCGTGTCTCCACCGGTATGCTCAATGATGTTCTCGCCGACGCGGTCGCGCGCGTTCAGCCGCCGTCCGACAAGGGACGTCGGCTCAAAATTTACTATATGACCCAGATTTCCGTGGCTCCGCCGACGTTTGTCGTCTTCTGCAACAACGCGGAACTGTTCCATTTTTCCTACCAGCGATACCTGGAAAACTGCCTGCGTCAGACGTTCGGCTTCCGGGGGACTCCTGTACGGCTCATCATCCGTCAGAAAAGCGAGGAGGACAACTGAGTATGCTGCACTTTTTCCTTCGGTACGAAATGGGCTTCATGGGGATTATTGGATATTATTGGAAGGATGTTCCACTTTTTCCGAGCCTTCTTTTGATTCTGGTCTACGTTTTTCTGCCCTATCTTCTGGGCAGCATCAACACGGCCATTCTTGTGTCGAAGCATTTCTATCATGACGACATCCGCAACTACGGCAGCGGCAACGCCGGATTCACCAACGTCATGCGCACCTACGGCAAAAAGGCGGCACTGATTACCTTCGCCGGTGATATTTTGAAAACCATCGTGGCCGTTCTCATCGGCTGGTGTGTGTTCGGGTACCTGACGGCGTATATTGCCGGCTTCGCGTGTTTTGTTGGGCATATTTTCCCCGTCTTCTACCGTTTCAAGGGTGGCAAGGGGATTCTCTGTCTGACGGC
>JBJFGC010000068.1:0-5200 GCA_051892315.1 Eubacteriales bacterium | reverse complement strand
TTTTTTGAAGGGGGTGCGGGGGAAAGCTTTTGTTCACAAAAGTTTCCCCCGCAAAATCTCCCTCACAAACGTTTCCCCCGCAAATCCTATCAAACTCACGTTCCTGCATATTTCGGGTTTTACTGTCGAAATTGCGCCTTCGTCAATCGGCATTTCCCGCTTCCCCGCTGAGAATGTACATTTCGCTGTACGTATACGATACAAGCTCTATGGAGCAGAAACGGGTTCGTTCTTCGTTGCTTGCAATCAGCTCGCTGTAGCGTCCTTTTCCTTCATGAACCGTTTCCCATGGATATTCCGGATCGGGGATGGCCGTCAGCTTCACCTCGGCGGTAACAATGGGATCTCCCCCCAGGGAACATCCGCGGATCTGAAGGGTATATTCTTTTCCGACGACGGTG
This sequence comes from Eubacteriales bacterium, assembly GCA_051892315.1. GTDB lineage: Bacteria > Bacillota > Clostridia > Oscillospirales > CAG-272 > UMGS1696. The sequence goes on along the minus strand of JBJFGC010000068.1, from coordinate 4,799 downwards.
TCCGTACTGATCAAAGCGCTGGTTGCCTCCGATACGACTACTTTTCCTACCGGACACACATTGATGACACAGGGAGCGCTCACCCGGATCTCCTCTGCTTCAATCGGAGGGCCGTTCAGGGAATAGCGCAATCGGATGCTGCTGTCGTTCGGCTCGATTTTGACAACCTCTACAATTCCGTCAAAGTCGATATGCAGGTTCAGGTTGGAATAATTGATGCCCTCTCCTTTTTCCCGTGCCATGTGCATGGTCATGGGAGCCATGGTACGCGGTTCACCAAGTTCAAGCGCCTCAAAGACAAACACATCTTCATTGGCGACTTTTGTCACTCCGTCGTTCGGAATCCAGTAGCCATCACCGTCTGCTTTACGTGGAAATGTTTTTTCTTCAAAACCAATGTAACCCCAGCGTCCGGTGCCTTCCAGTTCCTCATCCAGAAGCCATGTACGGATTTTCATCCTCTCCGCCATGTTGACGGGCTCTTTCGAATCCGTTCCGGCGCAGGAACTGCAGATAAACAGAATAAAAATTAGGAAGAAAATTTTTTTCATCTTCATATAAGATCAATTTTGCAGCATGAGGGAGATCTTAAGCCTTAATTCGTGAGCTCAACATCCACCACCTCTGTCGTCGTGGCCGTATCATTCCATAGCAATTCCGTTATTGTGCGAACATTCTTCTGCAGCAGCAAAGATCATGAACAAAAATTGCATTCGGGTTCGTCTTATCCGCCCATTGGCACACCTTCTTTCTTTTACTACATTAGTCAACTCTTGTGTCTATGATATCATATATTAACCCGAAATGCAAGAGAAACTCTGGTCGCTTTTTCAACAAAAATATCCTCATAAATATGGTATAAATACCCAATTTAGATTAAAAAAAACTTATCATACCTGATATAGACAAAAAAATGCCGGATACCCTGCTCATTCTTCTTTGAAAATTCTCTGCACATTTTTACATTTCAGCACTTTACTTTATTAAACCGATACGGTATAATAGATTAACTTTATTATAACCCAAAAGCGGAGGTCAGTATGGCGCATCAAAGACGGGATAAAATGAAGGATTATCTGTTCGAGGCAATTCTTTCCCTGAAATCACTGGACGAATGCTACAATTTTTTTGACGATTTATGTACCATTAAGGAAGTATCGGAAATGGCGAAACGGATGTGCGCCGCGAAAATGCTCGCCGAAAACCGCATTTATACCGAAATCACCGAAAAAACCGGCCTCAGCGCCGCGACCATCAGCCGCGTGAACCGCTGCCTCCGGTACGGCAGCGACGGTTACCGCGAGGTTCTGGAGCGTCTGGACGTGTCCGGCATTCTCCCGCCCGTCACGATGGAGGAGGCGGAAACGGAAACGGAAACGGACGGGGAGGACGGCAATGGCTGACGGATACCGCGCGCTCGCGCCGGTCTACGACCGGCTCAACACCGCCGTGGACTATGCAGCATGGGCGGATTTTCTCGAACGGTGCATGGAACGCTTCGGCGAACGGAAGGCGGGGGCGGGCATTCTCGACCTGGGCTGCGGAACCGGCTCCATGACCCTCGAGCTGGCCCGACGCGGCTACGACATGACCGCGCTGGACCTGTCGGAGGAGATGCTGGCGGAAGCGGACGCGCGGGCGCGGGAAGCCGGCTTTTCCGACATTCTGTTCCTGTGCGGAGATATGTGTTCGTTTGAACTGTACGGGACCGTGGACCACATCGTCTGCTGTCTGGACGGCATCAATCACCTCACCCGCCGCGAGGACCTCTTGGCGTGCTTTTCGCTGGCGGCCAACTACCTGAACCCGGGCGGGCTGTTTCTGTTCGACCTGAACACGCCGTACAAATTCCGGACCGTCTACGACGACCGGGACTACATCCTCGAGGACGACGGGATCATGTGCTGCTGGCGGAACCGCCGCTCGAAGGCGGGAGACGTGGTGGACTTTTACCTCACCGTGTACGAGGAAAACGACGACGGCACGTGGGAGCGGACGGACGGGGTCGAGCGGGAACGCGCGTACGGCCTGCGTTCCATCGGCAACGCTCTTGCCAAATGCGGTCTGGAGCTGAAAAACGTCTCGGCGGGCTATCACTTTGAGACGCCGGACGAAGCATGCGAACGATGGTACCTCACAGCAAAAAAACCGGGGTAACCCCAAAACCGGGATAACCTCTCGATCAATGCAAAAAACACCCGAGGAATCGGGTGTTTTTCAACGGTGGGAAGAAATTGCTTACTTCTCGATGAGTTCCTTGACCTTGGAGCTCTTACCAACGCGGTCGCGGAGGTAATACAGCTTCGCACGGCGAACCTTACCGCGGCGAAGAATGTCAACATCGACAACGTTCGGGGAGTGAAGCGGGAAAGTCTTTTCCACGCCTACGCCGTAAGCAACGCGGCGAACGGTAAAGGTTTCGGAAATGCCGCCGCCATGCTTTGCGATGACGGTGCCTTCAAACATCTGGACTCTCTCACGCGCGCCTTCCTTGATCTTGTTGTGAACCCGTACGGTGTCACCGACGTTGAAGGAAGGAACGGTTTCCTTGAGCTGCTCCTGGGCAAAAATTTCGAGTTTGTTCATCTTCGTTTCTCCATTTCTGAATTTCGGGACATTCGTGCGGAGCTTCGCAGAGGACTGTCCCCGCTGTGCCGGCGATTCTCTCTCTGTGCACATGCAAATGTTATTGTACCACATTTTTCTCTGTATGACAACCCTTTTCGGAAAATTTTTCCCGCTTTTTCCGCAAACTTGCGTGAAATTTACACTTTATTTACATTTTAATTTATTGTAACTTTATTTCGTTCAAGTTGTAAATTGCGTCCTTTCCCTCTTGACAATTTCAAAATTCCCTTGACTTCCCTCCTCATTCGTGGTAAAATCGTATACTGATGTAGCTTCGCCTTCGCGGCGAACCCAACGGTTTTCGCGGCCAAACGAGGAAAAAACGAAACGTTTCCGCCTCCGAAAACCGCTCATCCCAACCATAATCCCAAAACCCAATCCCCTTATTTTAAAAGTTTTGGAGGATGGAGCTCGGGAAAGGCTTTTGGTTTCCAGGGTGCCTTTTCCGGAGAACCTCCCCCTATGAAAAATGAATGGAGTGATAGCTCGATGGTAAAACCTCAAAGAGTAGGAAAGAACATACGAATGAGTTTCTCCAAGATTGATGAGCCGCTGGAAATGCCCAATCTCATCGAGATTCAGAAGGAGTCATTCAACTGGTTTCTTGAAAAAGGACTCATGGAAGTCCTCGAAGACGTCTCCCCGATTACGGATTACTCCGGCAACCTGTTCATCGATTTCGTCGGCTACTCGCTTGACGCCAAGCCGAAGTACCCTGTGGAGGAATGCAAGGAGCGCGACGTCAACTATGCCGCGCCGCTGAAGGTGGACGTCCGTCTCACCAACAAGCTCACCGGTGAAGTAAAGCAGTCCTCCATCTTCATGGGCGACTTCCCGCTCATGACCGACAAGGGTACCTTCGTCATCAACGGTGCGGAGCGTGTCATTGTTTCCCAGATTGTCCGTTCCCCCGGCATTTACTACGACAGCGCCATCGACAAATCCGGTAAGCGCATCTACACCTCCACCGTCATTCCCTACCGCGGCGCATGGCTCGAATACGAGACGGACGCCAACGATATTTTCTACGTCCGCATCGACAAAAACCGCAAGATTCCCGTCACCATCCTCATCCGCGCGCTCGGCATCCAGACCCGCGAGGAAATCGAGGAAGTGTTCGGCAGCGAGGTCAAGTTGACCAATACGCTGGAAAAGGACCCCTGCGAACCGAAGGCCATTGAGCTGAAAACCTCCATCCGCGACGAAGCCCTCAAGGAAATCTACACCAAGCTCCGTCCGGGCGAGCCGGCCATCGTCGAATCCGCGGAAATCCTCATGAACGGCCTGTTCTTCGATCCCAAACGGTATGACCTCTACCCGGTCGGCCGTCATAAATACGACAAAAAGCTTGCGCTCGGCGCACGAATCGCCGGCTTCAAGCTCTCCCGCCCCGTCGTCAGCCCCATCACCGGCGAGGTTCTCTGCGAGGACGCGTTTGAACGCGGACTCCCGCTCACCGCAGAGCAGGCGATGGAAATCGAACGCGCCGGCGTCTGCGAGGTTTACCTCGAACTGGAAGACGCGTCCGAGGTCAAGGTCTTCTCGAACGGCGCCGTCGACCCCGTTTATATCCTCGGTTACGATCTCCACGATTCCGGCATCGCCGAAAAGTGCCGCCTGGACGTGCTGCTCGATATCCTGAACCACTGCGGCGGCGACGAGGAAGCTGTCCGTCAGGAGGCAAAGCGCCGCGCGTCTGAGCTTTGTCCGAAGCATATCACCCGCGAGGACATCCTCTCCTCCATCAACTATCTGCTCGCTCTGTCTCACGACATCGGCACCATCGACGACATCGACCACCTCGGCAACCGCCGTCTGCGTTCCGTCGGTGAACTGCTGCAGAACCAGCTCCGGATCGGTCTCGCCCGCATGGACAAGATCGTCAAGGAGCGCATGAACATTCAGGACAGCGAGTCCCTCTCGCCCCAGACCCTCATCAACATCCGTCCCGTCGTCACGGCCATCCGCGAATTCTTCGGAAGCTCCCCGCTTTCGCAGTTCATGGATCAGAACAACCCGCTCGCCGAACTGACCCACAAGAGACGTCTGTCCGCACTGGGTCCCGGCGGTCTGTCCCGTGACCGCGCCTCCTTCGAGGTCCGCGACGTCCACTATACGCATTACGGCAGAATGTGCCCGATTGAGACCCCGGAAGGTCCGAACATCGGTCT
>JBJFGC010000067.1:0-5210 GCA_051892315.1 Eubacteriales bacterium | reverse complement strand
AGATTCGCTGCGCGAACTCCGAGATTCGCTGCGCGAACTCCGAGATTCGCTGCGCCTCCTTCAAAAAACTTAAAAAAATAAGAAAACAAGGTTTGTGCAAATTTTTTGATCGATTTGCACAAACCTTGTCCATTCCTTTTTTGGAAAGTTTTTGAGGGTGGGGTGCGGGGAGGGTACTTTTTTCAAAAAGTACCCTCCCCGCAAATTCACATTCTTATTTTATTTATCCAGCGCGTAGAAACCGTGGTTTTTGTCGGAACGGTGGGTCCACATGCCGCGGGTGAAGTCGGGGATGTCGACGGACTGCCCGTTGTTACGGATGGAAATTTCGGAGAGGGGCGTGATGGCTGCCCATGCTGCGGTGTCGTAGGTGTCAATCGGGGGAACGTCGCCGTTTTTCAGCGCCTCGAAGTACGCGTCGAAGACGAGCCAGTCCATACCGCCGTGACCGCCTTTGACGCCTTCCACCTCAAACTTGTGCCAGACGGGATGCTCGTACTTTTCCCGGTATTCCTTCACATTGTTGTAGAAGTCGTGCGACCAATCGTCGTTGACGTTTTCCAGATAAATCCCGTTGCAGTTCTCGCTGAAGTAGCCGTTCGTGCCGCGGACGGTGAAGTTTCTGGAGTAGTTGCGCGGGAGCGTGGTGTCCAGCGTGAGCGTAATCAGCTCGCCGTTCGCGCACTTGATGTTCGTCTTGACGACGTCACCCTGTGCGAACCGGTACGACTTCAGCGCCGGGTTCACCTTTTCGTTCTTTTCCGCATAGTCGTTCAGACCGAACGCGCCCGATGCCATCGACGACAGGCACAGCATCCGGTTGCCGCGGTTGATGTCCAGAATCTTTGCGATCGGGCCGAGCTCATGTGTTGGGTAGTTTTCGCAGTTGCGATTCTGGTAGTTGCGCAGACGGTAGTGACGGTTTTCGTCGCCAAACGAGATTTCGGAACGCAGGTCGTGCTGGTAGCCGCCTTCACAGTGGACAATCCGCCCGAATACGCCTTCGCGCACCATGCGCATGACCATCATTTCGTTCCGGTCGTAGCAGCAGTTTTCCAGCATCATGCAGGGAATGCCGGTGCGTTCGTACGTGTTCACAAGAGACCAGCAGTCGTCCAGCGAATATGCGCCGCCAACCTCAATCGCTGCCTGTTTGCCGCAGTTCATGGCGTAAATGGCCGTCGGGAAGTGGTTCTCCCACGCGGAAAATGCGAACACAACGTCCACGTCGTCCCGTTCGATGAGCGCGCGATAGTCCGTCGTTCCGGCAACATCCCAGTCCTTCTTCTCCTTGCACAGCTTCTGCGCAGCGGCAATGCGATCCTCGTAAACATCGCATACCGCGGTAACGATGACGTCGTCGCGCTCGGTCATGATGCCATGCATGTGTCCCATGCCGCGTCCTCCGAGACCGACAACGCCGACTCTGAATTTTTCCATAGGTACCTCACGATTCTTGTCGTAATTTCGGATAGAAACATCCGTTTATGGTATATTATATCATAGATTTACACGATGTCAAGAAAAATTCAAGGAAAACGAAGGTTCTTTCTGCCATTTTCACCTTGTATTTTTCTGTTCCGCATGGTAAAATATATACTTGGAAGGATATCGGCATGAAAGAGAACCCGACGGATTCCCTTGTTATGCCCGGAAAGGAATTGAAATGGCGCAAACAAAAAAGAAAAAGAACTCAGGAACCCGCGCGAAGTCTTCCTCCGCGTCCAAAGCCAAAACGGCCGCGAAAAAAAACGCTGAACCGAAAAAGTCTGCCGCAAAAAAGACCGACACCTCCGCCCGGGACGAGCGCGCCGCCGCTTTCCGGGATGAGGAAGGGTTTGTCTATCAGCTCACGCCTTACATAATTTCTCTGCTTGCTCTCCTGCTTGCCGTCTGCATCATTGCCGGAGAAGGAAAAATCGGCGGCGGCATCCGCGGTCTTCTTGCCGGACTGTTCGCGGGAGCGGCTTACGTTCTCCCCGTTTTCATCTTTGTCCGTGCCCTTACCTGGCGGCGCGATACCGAGGACGGCGCCTTTGCCGCCCGGACGGCCTGTATGGGCGTGGTCTACGTCCTGCTTGCCATGCTGCTCCACATCCTCGGCGGCGGAGCCTCCACGATGTCTCCTGCCGAGCATTTTGCGGATGGACAGTATTTTGTCGGCGGCGGCGTGGTCGGCGGGATCCTCGGGGAACTGCTCGTGCGCGGCTTCGGGACCGTCTGCTCTCTCATTCTCCTGTTCGCGGCAATGGCCCTCCTTGTCCTGTACATCGCCGGAATGACCCCGCGCAGCCTCTGTATTTTTATCGCGTATAAACTTAAGGTCGCTCTGGATAACCGCAGAGAACGGTTGGCGGAACGGCAGAACCCGGCCCGGCGCGACCAGCGGAAGGTCCGCGAGGAGGAATACCTCGAATACCTCCGCGAAAAGAGAACGCGGGAACGCGGGCTGCAGGAGCCGCCGTTTTCCGCCGACGGAACGGAGCTTCCCGGGATTCCCGCCGCCGTTCCGCCGCCGACCGTTTATCATGTGAAAAAACGGCGCGCGGAAATCCAGCCTGACGACCAGATCCCTGACGGCCACCTCGCTGCACCTTCCGGCGATGCCGGCGCAGAGGATCATCCGGAGGAAACCATCGTCGCGGGCGGTCATATCATGGAAAATGCCGCGCTGTCGGAGGACTTTCCGGGAAAGGAGCCTCTGGAATCGGAGAACGCACCGGAGTCCGTTCCGAAGGATGACGGTGCCGTAGATACCGGCGCTGTGGACGAGCGGATTTTTGATGAGGTCATGCGGCGTACCAGAGAACGGATCGAAAAAAGCCGCCGCACCGAGGGTTTCCGTGAAACTTCCGTGCCCGCGCCCAAAACGGTGCAGAAGGAAACCACCATCGTGACGGTCGACACCGAAACCGGCGAGGTTGTGGACGAGCGTCCGGCGCCGCCGGAGGATGTGCCGCGGGACGATGCCCTTCCGGACGAGCTGTTTGCCGAAGACGCCTTTTCCGAGCCGGATACGGATACGGAGCCGGAGCCGGAAGAGGAAACAGATTCCACCGATACGGTCCGCTTGGCGGCGTCGGTGGCCGGCACGGACGGAGACGGCGCGTACGACGTGTCCGACATTTTTGTGAATCCGGAGGATGCCGAGCTGCTCGACCGACTCTCCGAGGCATACCGCCAGAACTCGTCCGCCAGCCTTGACGTCAAGCGCGGCGTCATCGCTACCGCCGACACACACGGAAGTCCGAAGGCCAAGGCCGCCGTTCCGGACTATAAATTCCCGCCGGTCGAGCTTCTGACCGAGGATACGTCCACAAGCGACGACGACATCAAAGAGGAGCTTCAGGAAAACGCACGCAAGCTGGTCGATACTTTAAAGAGCTTCAAGGTCAATACCAAAATCGCAGACGTCTCGCGCGGTCCGACCATTACCCGCTATGAACTGTTCCTCGAACCGGGCACCAAGGTGCGCTCCGTTACCAGCCTGGTGGATGACATTTCGCTGAACCTGGCCACCAAGGGCGTGCGCATTGAAGCGCCGATTCCCGGAAAATCCGCAGTCGGCATCGAGGTTCCGAACAAAAATCAGGCCACCGTTCACCTGCGTACCCTTCTCTGCGACGACCGGTTCATCAACGCGAAAAGCAAGCTGACCGTCTGCCTCGGCGAGGACGTCGCGGGAGAGGCGGTCTACTGTGACATCGCAAAAATGCCGCACCTGCTGATTGCCGGTACCACCGGCTCCGGTAAGTCGGTCTGCATCAACTCCATTATCATGAGCCTGTTGTACAAGGCATCACCGGAGGACGTGAAAATGATTCTCATCGACCCGAAAAAGGTCGAGCTGAACATTTATAACGGCATTCCGCACCTGCTTTCCCCCGTCATCAGCGACCCGAAAAAGGCCGCCGGCTCTCTGTCCTGGGCGGTCAGTGAAATGGAGCGCCGGTTCAGCCTGATTGAAGCGGCCGGCGTGCGGGAAATCAATGCGTACAACAGGGAAACCAAAAACGACCCGGATTACGAATTCATGAACCGCATCGTGATTATTATCGACGAGTTGGCTGACTTCATGATGACCGCGCCGGACGAGGTCGAGGACTCCATCTGCCGGATTGCACAGAAGGCGAGAGCGGCGGGGATGCACCTCATTATCGGTACACAGCGGCCGTCGGTCAATGTCATCACCGGTCTGATCAAGGCGAACGTGCCGTCGCGCATTGCGTTTGCCGTGTCGTCGCAGGTTGACTCGCGCGTCATCATTGACAAGGTGGGCGCGGAAACGCTCATTGGCCGCGGCGATATGCTCTTCTCCCCCATTGGCGCCATGACGCCGGTTCGCGTCCAGGGTGCGTTTGTCTCCGAGGACGATGTGGAGAAGGTCGTTTCGTATATTAAGAATATGAATCCTGCCATGGACGGGACATATTCCGAGGAAGTGCAGAAGCAGATCGAAGAGGAAGCCCAGAAGTGCGGGGCAGGGAAGAAGGGCGCACCCGGTGCGGTTTCCGCTGCGTCGGAGGACGACGGCGAGGGAGACGATCCCATGCTGAAAGCGGCCATCGAGCTTGCCGTGGATTCCGGAAAGATTTCGACCTCCCTGATTCAGCGCAGACTGTCGCTCGGCTACGGACGGGCGGCGAAGCTGATTGACATGATGGAAAACCTCGGTTACGTCAGCGCGCCGGACGGACAGAAGCCGCGTAAGGTGCTGATTACCAAGCAGCAGTATATGGAAATGGTCCTCAAGGACGACGCATCCTTCTGAAAAATGCTGAAATGCTGCGGACTTTTCCAAAGGTTCTCTTTTGTTTTTCTCAGGTTTATCCTACCCCAAAATCATCAAAGAAGTGATCACTCATGAATAAATTTATCGTACTGGAGGGCCTCGACGGAAGCGGAAAGGGGACGCAGACCGAGCTCCTGCGCGATTATCTCGCGCGTTCCGGCCGCCGCGTGCGCGTCCTCGACTTTCCGGCGTACGGCACAAAGGGAGCGGCCCTCGTCGAGCTGTACCTCGGCGGCGGACTCGGCTCCCATCCCGACGATACCAACGCCTACGCCGCCTCCATGTTCTTTGCCGCTGACCGTTACGTCAGCTACGTCAGCGACTGGCACGCCGACTACAGCGACCCGGAAACCTTTGTGATTGCCAATCGCTATACCACCGCCAACGCCTACCACCAGATTTCCAAACTTCCCCGGAG
>JBJFGC010000066.1:0-5211 GCA_051892315.1 Eubacteriales bacterium | reverse complement strand
AGCTCTATGTCGCTCTTCTTGTACTGTGGCTGATTCTGACGATGGTCAACGCGCTGGTGCGGACGTTTGTTTTGAATCTGCTGGCACTCGCAGTGCTGATTTTTGCCATGTACCGCTGTATGTCCCGCAAGCATGACCGGCGCAGACGCGAAAACGCCGCGTTCCTCCGGTTCTGGCATCCTGTCCGGAACTGGTTTACCTACCAGCGTGACCGCATCCGTGACCGGAAAACCGCGCGGTACCGCAAGTGCAGCCATTGCAAGGCAATTGTAAAGTTACCTGTGAAAAAGGGGAAGCATACCGTTGTCTGCCCGCGCTGCCATGAACGTTTTGACGTAAGAATCTGACGGAGGAACCATGCAGAACTGGAATCTGAGCCGTTGGATGGAAACGTATGCCGACTGTGTTTTTTCCGTTTTCGGCGAGAGGGTACGGTTTATCGGTCTGCAGGGCAGCTGTGCTCGCGGGGAAGCGACCGAAGCCAGCGACATTGACGTTGTCCTGATTCTCGACCGTCTCGATTATGCAGATGTGCGGCGGTATCGGAAAGCCGTCGCCGCTTTGCCGGAGCGGGAACGTCTGTGCGGTTTTCTTTCCGGTGAGGAGGAGCTGAAGCACTGGGACACCTCCGACCTGTTTCAGTTTTATCACGATACCCGCACCATTTACGGAAGCATCGACTGGATGAACATGACCATCACCCGTGAGGACGCCCGCCGGGCCGTTCACCTCGGCGCGTGCAACCTCTATCACATGTGTCTCCACAACGCCCTCCATGCCCGCAGGACCGAAGCCATCGATGGGCTGTACAAGTCAGCGCTTTTCACCGTTCGCGCGAAGTATTTCTGGGAAACCGGCGAATACGTCGGCCGGCGGACGGACCTTCTGGAAAAGCTGACCGGCGATGAGCGGAAAATTCTCTCCTACGCTCTGGGAGAGCCGGGAACGCTGGATGAAAAATCGGAGCTTCTCCTCCGGTGGTCCGGTCAGCTGATCCGGAAATTCAAGGAATAACGTTTATCTTTTTGAAATCCCAATTCAATCCAGTAAGAAAGGAAAATTTTATGGAATTCAAGGATTATCTCAAGGCCGCCGCCTCCGTTCGCCCCAGCGAACGCCAGCAGAACTGGTTTGACACCGAGTTCTATGCGTTTGTTCACTTTACGGTGAACACCTACACCGACCTCGAGTGGGGACTCGGTACCGAGGACGAAGCCATTTTCAATCCCTATGACCTCGACTGCGATGAGTGGGTCGAAGCCGTCAAGTCCGCCGGAATGAAGGGACTCGTTCTCACCGCGAAGCACCACGACGGCTTCTGCCTGTGGCCGAGTGCGTACACGGAACATTCTGTCAAAAACAGTCCGTGGAAGGACGGAAAAGGTGACGTTGTGCGCGAATGTGCCGAAGCCTGCCGCCGCGGCGGTATCAAGTTCGGCGTGTATCTCTCCCCGTGGGACCGCAATTCCAAATATTATGGTACTGACGCGTACAACGACTACTACTGCAACCAGCTGACCGAGCTTCTCACCAATTACGGGGAGCTGTTCATGATCTGGTTTGACGGCGCGTGCGGCGAGGGCCCGAACGGCAAAAAGCAGGTCTATGATTTCGACCGCTACATTTCTCTCATCCGCAAGTATCAGCCGAACGCCTGCATTTTTAACGACCATGGTCCCGACGTCCGTTGGTGCGGTAACGAAGCGGGGCAGGCCAGACGGGCAGAGTGGGCGGTTGTTCCGTCGGAGCTTTGCTTCCGTTCCGAGGTTCAGACCGGTCCCGGCCCTCTCGCGGACGGCGCCGACCTTTCCTTTATGTACAATTCCGACCAGAACATCGGCGAACTGAACAACATTCTTTATTCCAAGGGCCTTGTTTTCACCGGATCCGAGATCGACATGTCCATTCGTCCGGGCTGGTTTTATCACAAAAACGAAGAACCCCATTCGCTCGAGCGTTTGTTCCGCACCTACGTCAACTCCTGCGGCGCGAACACATCGTTTAACCTCAACGTACCGCCGATGCCGTCCGGACGGCTGGATCCGCGCGACATCCAGCGGCTGCGGGAGCTTGGTGATGCGCTTGAAAACGCGTTCGGCGAATCCAAAAAGGTGAACGCTACCGTCCGGAAAATCGATACCGGAAGCCGGACGCAGTGCCGGTACGAAATCCGTTTCGATGAGCCGGTCGACCTCCGCTACGTCAACCTCATGGAAGACCTGACGGAAGGTCAGCGCATTGAGTCCTTCCGCCTGTACAACGGCGACAGCTGCGTATACCAGGGCTACACCGTTGGTCATCGTAAACTCTGCCCTGTGAATGTCCGCACCGATTGCCTGACGTTGGTTGTCACCAGCGCGCGCGATACCGTCGTCATGCGGGACATCAGCGCATACCGGGCATAAAGAGAAACGTGTGGAAAAAAAGAGGGACAATCTATGACCAACCGTGAAAATTACCTTTCGATTGCGCGCCGAACGGGTTACGACTATATGCCGGTCAATTTCTCCATGTGTCCCAGTTTACAGGAAAAATACAATGCGTACATCCGGGAACATGACCTGAAACTCCCCGCAGGCGAAAGCTATATCAGCGACCTTCCCGCAACCTGCGCGCCCAGAGAAGAATTTCTGAACTATTATAAGGGAAAGACCTTCAAGCCCGGTACCTATATTGACGGATGGGGTGTTGCCCATGAACCCGGTTCGGAAGCGGCATACCATATGACCTACATGCACCACCCTATGGCGGACTTTGATTCCGTGGAGCAGATTGAGGCGTATCCTATGCCTGTCTTCCACAACGAAGGACTGGACGCCCAGACAGAACAAGCAAAGGCGCACCACGCAGCGGACCGTGCCGTCATCGGCGGGATGCAGTGTACCATCTGGGAGACGGCCTGGTATATGCGCGGCATGGAAAATCTGATGTGCGACATGATGAGCGAAGATCCCATGGCGACCGTTCTCCTTGATCGTGTCACCGACATTGCCGTACAGCGTGCGGTCAGCTACACGAAGGCAGGGGCGGACGGTCTGTTCCTCGGCGACGATATCGGGATGCAGCATACCATCATGATGAGTGAAGGGCTTTATAACGAATGGCTGAAGCCCCGTTTGAAGCGTGTCATCGATGCTGCGCGTGCCGTCAATCCGGATGTGATCATTTTCTACCATTCCTGCGGTCACGTGACGGAGCTGATTCCCTCTCTGATTCAGGCCGGTGTTGACGTACTGAATCCGGTTCAGCCGGAATGTATGGACTTTCGTGAAATCCATGACAGGTTCGGGGATCAGCTTTCCTTCCACGGAACCATTGGAACCCAAACCGTTATGCCCTTCGGCACCCCGGAGGAGGTTCGCAGCAAGGTGTTTGAAAATCTGAAGATCGCCGGCCGCAAGGGCGGTCTGTATGTCTGCCCGACGCATCTGCTGGAACCGGAAGTTCCGGTAGAAAATGTTGTGGCGTACATTCAGGCGTGCTGTGACTATACCAATCGGTGATTCAATGGAGGAAAACCTATGGAAAAGAACATTCTTGTGGAAGGACACCGCGGTTATTGTGCGAAGTATCCGGAAAACACTCTTGTTTCGTTTGCGGCGGCCATAGACCTCGGCGTAGATGCCATTGAATTTGACATCTGGCTGACGAGCGATAAGGTGCCGGTCCTCTCGCACGACGGCAATGTGAGCAGAACCTGCGGTGTGAACCGGCACATTCGTGAGATGTCTCTGGAGGAAGTGCGGACGCTGGAGCCGGCCTATGAGGCCAAGTTCGGCGACCGGTTCAAGGGGCAGGGAATTCGGATTCCGATGCTGGAGGAGCTTCTTCAGCTTTGCGCAGATAAGCGTCCGGACCTCATTCTTGGCGTGGAAATCAAGGAATACACCGAGGAAACCGTCGACCTTACCGTCGCTCTGCTGAAAAAATATGGTTTCTTTGACCGATGCTTTTTCTACGCGTTCAACGCGCGGATCATCAAGTACATCAAGACGAAGTACGGCGGCCGCACGATGGGGTATCCGGACTTCCAGATGGGCGAATGGGCGCCGGGATCGTACGAGTATTACGATGAGATTGGTCTGTCGATGTCGTTTGTGAAGTCGGAAATTCTGCCGATCTATCAGGCGAAGGGGATGCCGATGCACATGTACTGTGCGGACAACGAGGCGGATGTGGAGCTTTGCATCCGCAGCGGCGCCGATCTCATCACGGCAAACGATCCCGTTCCGCTGATGAAGCGGCTGGGACGGCTGTAATTTGGAAAAAAGAACACACCCGCGGGTGTGTTCTTTTTTTGCTGACCTTCATTTTCGCCGTGCCAGAGGAAAATGACAGTCCGCACAGCGTTTCCGGCCGAGGGGATTGCTGCGGCCGCAGTTGGGACAATAGACATCGTGCGCCTCATCAAAATGGCAGTTGACGGGATATTTGAATGCCGACAGCTTCAGCACGTAGTCGCCGGGCTGAAAATTCAGGTGATCTTTTCCGGAGAAAACCAGTTTTTCCGATGCGCCGCCCTTCGGACGGAGGTAGACTTCCCAACAGCCCCGTTGATTTTCCGGAGGCGTGATCCCCTTGTGCAGGCCGCCTGCCCGCCGCCAGGCGGCCTGGGAAAGGGCTTCCCCTCTCTGACGAATCTCTGCGACCTGGGCATAGTACGTTTTTCCGAGGAAGACTTCATATTTTTTCAGCGGCCAGAACGGGACGACGAGAAGCATGGTAAAGAACACCGCAGATGGAGAAAGCATATCGCTTCCCGAATACTTTGACCACAGGAACCATGCCAGTACATCCGCCGCGCTCCACAGGACGAGAAAGAGAATGGTGCGGAGGATTTTTTCACGGTTGAGCTCGCGGAGGCGTTTTTCTGTTTCGCGGGCCAGCATTTCGCGTTTGATTTCGGGTTTCCACGCGGATTCCGGCGCGTTGGAAACGCCTTGGCGGGCTTCGCGTTCAGCCTTGCGCGCCTCCCAGCGAGCGGATGCTGCGTCCTCCAGCTCCTTTTTCTCGACGCTGCGGATTCGCTTCAGGTAACCGGTGATGTAGGCGGTCATGCACGCCAGAGCCAGAAGGGCAATATAAATTGCAATGGCCTGCCCGATGATTTCCTCTGGAAAGTCAAAGGCGTCCGCGATGAAGATGGTATGTTTTCCGCGGCCGAGGAACCGCGCGATGTACTGCACCGGCGACGCGATGACGAGATAGGCC
>JBJFGC010000065.1:0-5222 GCA_051892315.1 Eubacteriales bacterium | reverse complement strand
TCCTTTATGTTATGTATTTTTTTGCAGATTCAGAAGCGACGAAGCTGCAAAGGAGGAGAGACAGGGAAAGGGCGCGTTCCGCAGCCCCTTCCGGATATCATCCATTGTTGTCGTTGTCGCTCGGGTAAATGGACAGCTCCATCGGAACGAAGCATTCGTTCTCTTCACCCTCGTACAGGATGTTGAGAATGTAGTAGCCGCTCTCCATGCCCTCCACAACAACCTCAAAATCGTCCGGCTCCAGCGTCACATCCGTGCCGTCGGCATAGGTAGCAATGACCATGAAGTCCTCGTTTTTGAATTCGTGTGTCGTGCTCGTAACCTCCGGACCGTTGTAAACCGGCACAATTCCCAGAAGCTCCGGCCCGTCGTCACACGACGCCAGCGACAGCAGGGAGGTCAGCAGCAGTGCGCCGGACACAAGCCCCGCCAGCGTTTGTTTGATGTTCCTCATTGTTCTATAGTACCTCGTATCAGAATGGGTTTCCGCGAAACGGTTATACACCCGAGTAGGCCGCGAAGCCGCCGTCCACCGGAACGACCACGCCGTCCACAAACGCGGAGAAGCGGTCGTCGGCCAGCCACAGCAGGACGCCGTCCAGGTCCGCCGGAACACCGAACCGGCCCATCGGCGTGTGCGCGAGAATTTTGCCCGCACGCGCGGTCGGGGAGCCGTCCGGATTCGTCAGCAGCGTCCGGTTCTGTTCCGTCAGGAAGAAGCCGGGCGCAATGGCGTTCACGCGGATGCCCACCGGCGCAAAGTGAACCGCCAGCCACTGGGTAAAGTTCGATACCGCCGCCTTCGCGCCGGAGTACGCCGGAATCCGCGTCAGCGGACGGAACGCGTTCATCGAGGAAACGTTGATGATGGTGCCGCCCTCTCTTGCCATATCGCGTGCGAAGACCTGCGTCGGAATCAGCGTGCCGAGGAAATTCAGATTGAACACAAACGAAATCCCCTCCGGATCCAGGTCAAAGAACGTCTTGATTCCCTCAATCACGCCCTTTTCGTCCAGCTCCGCCACTTCCTCCGGCGTCAGATTGTCCCGCGTGGTGGAACCCTTCGGGTTGTTGCCGCCCGCGCCGTTGACAAGAATGTGAACGTAACCATAGGCTTCGTCAATGGCCGCCTTTGCCGCTTCCACCGACGCCTTGTCCAGCACGTTCATTTCCACCGCCATCGCGTCGCCGCCGTTTGCGCGGATGTCCGCGGCCACTTTTTCCGCCGCTTCCAGCCGAAGGTCGCACACCGCCACCCGCGCGCCGGCCGCCGCCAGCGTCTTCGAGAAGCCGGAGCAAAGCACCCCGCCCCCGCCGGTCACAACCGCCGTTTTCCCGGCAAGATCAAAATTCAACGGAAGATTGTATGCCATAGTACAGTACCCTTTCTTAAAGCATTTATATCATGTAGTTTTACTCTTCAACCGCGTACGCAATCGTCGTCATCAGAGCCATTTCGGGCGCGCTGGTGTCGAGACGGGAATACTGGCACACGATGGGGGTGTTGGATTCCACGAGGACGGCATAAGGAGTGTCGCGCGGGATGGGCTCACCGTTTTCGTTGCGGAGACGGTCCATGCGGATGTGATGGGTGCGCATGGCGGGGCAGTGGGAGGAGAAGTCGGTACGCGCGTCACGGTCCTCGAAAAAGAGGGTGAGCTTGATGTCCGCATCCACGTCGGAGGTGTTGATGACGCAGATGGCTTCGTGAGAAACGCTCGCGTTCTTGGAGACGGAGTTGAGATAAGTGTCCGGAATCAGCCAGACTTTCTTGCCGTATGCTTTCATGTTGGTAAGTCCTTTCAATGTTTATGAATAAAATTTTTGAAAAGCGAATGGGTGTCTTTTTTCCCCCCCTTGCAGGAAACTGCAGGGAGCCGTTTTCTTCGGAAACGCAGTGACGCGGGCGTTTTCCCTCACCCTTCCCGTCCGGCGGTCTTCTTCCACCGCAGCGTAAAGCACAGGGTCCGGCAGACCCAGTCCACAACCATCGCGGCCCAAACCCCAATGGCTCCCATCCCCAGAATCGACGACAGGAACACGCGGAACACGAACATCGACGCCACGGATACCACCATGACAAACTTCGCGTCGCCGGTCGCCTTCATCGCGTTCGGAAGGACGAACGCCGGCGTCCAGAGAAGCATCGCAAAACCGTTGTGGATGAAAATCAGGATCCGCGCGAGCGAGGCCGCCTCCGCCGAGACGGAGTAAAAGCTCATGATCAACGGCAGCGCGGCGAAAAGCACGAGGTCCAGCGCGGCCAGCGTGATGCAGCAATCCTTCATCAGCCGCCTCGTATAGAACCGTACCGCACGCGCGTCCCCCGCGCCGACGCACTGTCCGACGACGGTCACGACGGCCATGCTGAACGCAAAGCCGGGCATGACGCCGAAGGAGTCAATGTTGTTCGCAACGGCGTTGGCGGCAATCTGGACGGTCCCGCAGGAGGAGATGATGCCGAGGACAAGAATCCGGCCAAGCTGGAACGTGCCGCTTTCGAGCGAACCGGGGAGGCCGATGGAAAGAATGCCGCGGATCGTCCCGCCGTCCAGACCGCGGAGCCTCCGGAAGAAGCGGCGGTAATCGATGTGGATCGGCAGGCGCCGGTCGCCGATGCGGATGAGAAGGAAGACACAGGAGGCCACCCGTCCGGCCACGGTTGCGAGGGCGGCGCCGAGAACGCCGAGGTGAAAAACGTAGATGCCGAGCGCGTTGCCGGCGATGTTCATGACGTTGACGACGATGGAGGCATACATGGAAATGCGGGAGTTGCCCATCGACCGGAACAGAGCGGCAGCCGCGTTGTACAGGGCGATGAAGGGGAAGGAAACCGCCGTCACGAGCAGATAGGTGCGCGCCGCGTCGGTCACATCCGCGTCAAGCTCGCCGTAAAGCAGGTGCAGCAGGCGGACGTCCGCCGTATAGACGACGCCGAGCAGCAGCAGAGCCGCAGCGAAGCAGATGAGCACGAGTCCGATGGCGTTTTGTCTGGCCTTTTCCGGCTCCCCTGCACCGATGGCACGGCTTGCCATGACCGCGCCGCCGGTCGCCAGCGCGCCGAACACGTTGATGAACAGCGCACAAAGCATATCCACCAGCGAGACGCCCGACACTGCCGCGTCCCCAAGGCCGGAGACCATCATGGTGTCGACAATCCCCATCAGCACACCGAGGATCTGCTCGATAATCAGCGGGACAATCAGCGCCAGCAAAGCCTGCCGTCCAAACTGTATTTTCAATTCCCTCTCGTCAACCTTCGCAGCCATAGGTCACCTGTAAAAACTAAGATACAAGTGTATTATAGCAGATACCGCAGAAAAATGCAACGGGATTTTTTACATTCGGAGCTTCCGGAGCCCCCGAAAGACCCTTCCGCGGGAAGCCTCCCCGCGCCGCCTTCTTCGTTCGTCCCCGCAGCCTTCCGTTTTTCGCAGTATGGGCATTTTGCACAAAAAATTTCCAAAGAACCAAAAAATATTGACAAACACAGAGAAACATGATAAAATATTTTACGAAAAACACATAACGCCGCAGGTTCCCAAAAAGAAAATTGTATCATATGACCACATTTCTTCGTCAGCAATTGTAGGATATATCCAAAAAATAAAAAATCTATTTTCAAGGAGGTTCTGCATGAAGAAATTTCTGGCCCTTTTTTTCACGCTTCTGATGACGGCGCCCGCCTTTGTCTCATGTGCGTCCACAGAGGAAAGCGAAAACGCCGGCGCCAATCCGGCGGTGCCTTCCGGCACGGCGGAGGAGACCGTTGAACCGGAAACGGAAATCACCCGGGAAAACACCCCCGACACCCTTCCGGAGCTTGACTTTCTCGGTGAAACCGTGAGCATCCACTCCCGCGGAGACGATCAGTCGTTCTGTGAAATCGGAATCGAGGAAATGACGGGAGAAGCTGTCAACGACGCGATTTTCGAACGGAACAAAATGGTGGAAGAGCGTCTCAACGTCCAGCTCAATCCGATTCGCGCGGAAGGCTGGGAGGCGTACAACAACGCCATCGCGTCCCTGCGCGCGTCCATTATGGCAGCCGACGGCGCGTACGATATCATCGCGGGGTGGTCCGCCCGGATTCCGTCGCTTTCCCTGGAGGGACTTCTTCTCGACCTGAAGAAGCTGCAGTACCTGGACTTTGACCAGCCGTGGTGGAACCAGTCGGCGGTGAAGGAACTGCAGATTGCGGATAAGCTGCATTTTGTCACCGGAAACATCGCAAAAACCATGACCTCCGCCATGTTTGTCTTCGCGTTCAACCAGCGGATTGTCTCGGATATGGGGGTTGAAAATCTTTACAGCACCGTGCGGGAGCACCGCTGGACGATTGACTATGTATACGACCTTTCCTCGTCCATGTACGTTGACATGGACGGCAACGGCAGCGCAACGCCGGAGGATATGTACGGCCTGATCACCTCCTGCGTCAACGACGCCGACTCCTTCCTGCAGGGGTTCCGGGTCTCCATGATTTCCCGCGACGAAAACGACCTGCCCGTTCTGGATGTGGATGTGGAACGCATGAGCACCATCGTGGATAAGGTCTACAACCTGTTCTGGAACAACCCCGGCTGCCGCGCGCATACCAGCGGTCTCACCGAAACGTCGATTTTCGTGGAAGGACGTTCGCTGTTTGTGACCGTGCCGCTGCAGACCGTCGCGGAGGCGCTTCCCGAAATGGAGGACGACTACGGCGTTCTGCCGTATCCGCTGCTGGACGAAACGCAGCAGGAATACGGAACCCGCGTTCAGGATGCGCTGTCCCTGTGGTGCGTGCCGATTGACGCGAAAGCTCCGGACATGTCCGCCGCCGTTCTGGAGGCGCTGGGCGCACAGAGCTACCGCACCGTCACGCCGGCTTACTTTGACGTCGCGCTCAAGAACCGTTATTCCCGCGACGCGGAGACTGCGGAAATGATGGACCTCATTCAGGACAGCGCGCTCATCAACTTTGAGCAGCTCTACAACGAATCCATCGGAAATCCGTGGTTCGTTCTCCGTACCCTGATGCCGCAGAAGAGCAACGGATACGCTTCCTACTGGGCATCCAACTCCAAGGTCATCAAGAAAAAACTGGAGCTTGCCATAAAGCAGATTCAGGCGCTTGACTGACGCTCACGTCCTGAAAAAAAGTGCAGATTTTTCAGAATCTGCACTGTTGATGGGATTCGCGGGGGAAACTTTTTTGAGAAAAAGTTTCCCCCGCACCC